>WTJO01000276.1 GCA_011524805.1 Alphaproteobacteria bacterium | reverse complement strand
CGTCGACGGTTCTGCCATTTGCGACAATTATTGCAGAAGAAATGGGCAAAAATCCAAATTTCAAAACACCCGTTGTTGAATCAGGCGGTTCATCTGTTGGTAAAAAAGGTGTATGTGATGGTGTCGTTACAGAATTTATCGATTTTGGAAATGCATCATCTCGTATGAAACCAGCAGAGTTAGAATCTTGTACCCTGAAACTGGGATGATTTGGTGCCCAGGAGAAGACTCGAACTTCCACGGCCATAATGGCCACTGGCACCTGAAGCCAGCGCGTCTACCAATTCCGCCACCTGGGCACAGGGGCGTGCCGGCATTGGCGCTCCATCTCTCGGAGGCACGGCCGGTGCAGGATGCACACATTACCCCGATTTCCAAATCTGTCAAACTATTTTTATCTCTATTTTCTGTCTAAATATCTGGTGATTTTCGGGGCTGGCCAGTGGCGCACATTACCGCCAGAACAGCCAGGCAATGCGGTGAATGCACATAAAAGATAAAAATAGTTGGCCTGTGCGGCTTTTCACAACACGGCCTTGGTGGTAAAACGCTGGGTAATGGCCAGCAGGCAGCGCATATTGGCGCGCACCCTCTGGCAGGACAGATAGTTAATGTGCAAAAGGATTTTGGCATGCCCACCATTCAGACCAGCCCTTCTTATTCACTGGCGCAAAAAACAGTCACTGTCATAGGCGGCACCGGCTTTGTTGGCAGGGCGATTATCGAGCGGCTGGCACGTGCTGGCGCGCAAATTATTATTCTGGCGCGCAATGGCGAGCGGGCAAAGCGGCTGAAACCGCTTGGCGATGTTGGCCAGATTTCAGTTATTGCAGGTAATGCGCTAGATGAAGAGACATTGCGTTCTGCCATCACCCCGGCAGATTATGTGATCAATCTGGTGGGGATATTGGCGCCTAGCGGCGGACAGACCTTTGAGGCTGTGCAGGCAAAATTGCCAGAGATGATCGCCAGAATTGCATCCGAGACAGAGGTTGCACAGCTTGTCCATCTCTCTGCTATTGGTGCCGATACCAAATCGCCAAGCATCTATGCCCGCACCAAAGCCGAAGGCGAGCGCGCACTTTTGCGGCAGTTCAAAGATGCAGTGATTTTGCGCCCCTCCATTATTTTCGGCACAGGGGACGGGTTTTTCACACGCTTTGGCCAGATGGCGATGGTTGCGCCAGCCCTGCCGCTTATTGGCGGTGGCAAGAATAAAATGCAGCCTGTCTATGTTGGCGATGTGGCAGAGGCAGTGATGGTGGTGCTGTGTACTGCCAGCATTAAAGGCGATGTATTTGAGCTTGGCGGGCCTGCCAGCTACAGCTTTGCCGAGTTAATGCGTTTTACACTGAAAGCAGTCGGTCGTAAGCGTGCCCTCATTAGCATCCCATTTGCAGTGATGGCGCTGCCGGCGGCCTTTGCCTCGCTTCTGCCCAATCCGCCACTTACCTCGGACCAGCTGAAATTGCTGAAGATAGACAATATCGTCTCGCCCCGTGCAAAAGGATTCAAACAGCTTGGCATTACGCCAACATCGATTGATATGGTGGTGCCTGAATATCTGGCGCCCTTTAAGCCGGGCGGCAGGTTTGGCTAGGGGTTTTGATGACAGCTAGGCAATAACTCCGGCGGCAATCAGCCCCAGCAAGATTATGCCCAGTGCCAACCGGTAAAGAATAAAGATTGTGAAGCTGGCCTCTTTCAGCCAGCCCATCATCCAGCGAATGGCGCCAAGCGCACAGACAAATGACAATATCATCACGCCGGCCAGCGCGGCCATATTGATAGGCTGGCTATCGGAGATGAGAGAGGCTGTCTTGACTGTGCCTGCGCCCAGAATGATCGGCAGAGATAGCAGTAGCGAAAACCGCGCCGCACTCAGCCTGTCATAGCCAAGCTGGCGCGCCATGGTCATGGTAACGCCGCTTCTGCTTGCCCCCGGAATAAGTGCACAGCATTGCGCCAGACCGATAGCCATCGCATCTTTCAGGCTAAGCTGTGACCAGTCAAATTTGCCAGTTTCGGACGCTAGCTGATAGCGTATCTGCTGCTTGTCTGCCAGATATAGCCAGAGCGCAAATACCAGATTGGCAACCGCCACTACCAGTGCGGCACGCAACATCTCAGGGTCAATGGCTTCGACCACCAGCCCTGCCGCAATTGCAGGCAGGCTGGCCAGCACAAGCAGCATGGCCAGATGTGCAAAAGGTGTGCGGCTCTTGGACAGCATGGTTGGCAGGCTGGTAATCATGGCACCAATATCGGCTCTCAGATATATCAGCACCGCAAAAAAGCTGCCCATATGGGCGGCAACATCCATTACCGCACCCTGATCGGCAAAGCCTGTCAGCGCAGGTAGCAGCACCAGATGCCCAGATGAAGAAATAGGCAGGAATTCGGTTATGCCCTGTATTACAGCTATCATTATGACAGGCAGTATCAGTGAAGACAGACTATCCATCAGCCAGATTCTCTCTTTTTTCTCTACTGTTCAGATACTTTCGGGCGCTTGCGCCATACTAGATTGATTGCACAGGCGAGACTAAATCCGGCCGCCAAAAAGTGCAAGCCCCCCGCATGTCATCTCTATAGTGTCTCTATATTTTTCTATGCTAACGCGCTGTGGTATGGTGTCTGGACAGAAAAATGTACCGAAACGGAACTAAAATTTGTATTTTGATAGCTAGATATGCTGAAAATACAAGAAACGCCTTGCAATCTGTAAAGATATAGGTAATAATGGTTGACCATTTTTAGACTGGCTGCATATCAGAGATATGGCGTGGTCGGTCACAGGTGCGGGCACGTTAAAACAGGGACTCATTCCGAGGTGCCGGCACAGCGCATCATAGAGGATAAGATAGATGTCACGAGATATGTTACAATTTGTCTCTCAGGACAAGGAAATGCCGCAAAAGCGTGATGCCGAGGCGCGCGCTGCTGATTTTGACGAGATTTATGGTGATTTCAGCATGAAAAAGGCCGAGGAGCAGGCCAGCAGATGTTCTCAATGTGGTGTACCGTTCTGTCAGGTTAACTGCCCGTTACATAATAATATTCCTGACTGGCTGATGCTGACAGCTGAAAACAGGCTTGAAGAGGCGTACGAGCTGTCCTCTGCAACGAATACCTTTCCTGAAATATGTGGCCGTATCTGCCCGCAGGACAGGCTATGTGAAGGCAATTGTGTAATCGAAAAAGGCTTTGAATCTGTCACTATTGGTGCGGTTGAAAAATATATTACCGAAACCGCCTTTGATGAAGGCTGGGTCAAGCCTGTAACTGTTACACAGGAAAAAGACCAGTCTGTCGGGATTATTGGTGCCGGACCCGCCGGACTGGCAGCCGCAGATAAATTGCGCCGCAAAGGCTATCAGGTCACGATTTATGACAGATATGACCGTGTCGGCGGATTGCTGATTTATGGTATTCCGGGCTTCAAACTGGAAAAAGAAATTGTCACCCGCAGAACAGAACTGCTTGAAGCTAGCGGGATTGAATTTGTTCTAAATTGTGAGATTGGCAAAGACATAACCTTTGATGCGATGCGCGAAAAACATGATGCGATATTGATTGCAACAGGCGTCTATAAAGCGCGTGAATTACAGCTGGCAGGTGCCGGTCTGGGCGGGGTAGTGCCTGCGCTGGACTTTCTGACAGCATCAAATCGCAAATCGCTTGGCGATGATGTGCCGGCCTTTGATGACGGTATTCTGAATGCTGATGGTAAAAATGTGGTGGTGATTGGCGGCGGTGATACCGCAATGGATTGTGTCAGAACCGCCATCCGCCAGAATGCCAAATCTGTGACCTGTCTGTATCGCCGTGATAAGGCCAATATGCCGGGAAGCCAGCGCGAAGTTGAAAATGCAGAAGAAGAAGGCGTGCAGTTCAAATGGCTGTCTGCGCCTGTGGCGGTACTGGGAGATAGCACAGCACGGGCAGTGCGCGCCCAGCGTATCCACCTTGGCCAGCCAGATGAAACTGGCCGTCAGGTTCCTCAGGCAATTGCCGATTCAGATTTTGATATTGATGCTGATCTGGTCATTAAGGCACTTGGCTTTGATCCTGAAGATTTGCCATCCCTGTTTGAGCAAAAGGCACTTGGGGTCAGCAAATGGGGCACGGTTCAGATTGACTGGAAGACGATGATGACACCGATGGAAGGTGTATTTGCTGCGGGCGATATCGTCAGAGGCGCGTCTCTGGTTGTATGGGGTATCCGCGATGGCCGTGATGCAGCAGACCAGATAGATGCCTATATTCAGGCAGAACTGCGTGGCGAGCATAAACAGGCAGGCTAACCTGCCAGATGCTCCCTTACGAAACATAAACATATCGCAAAACATTGATGATAGAACGAGATGAAGATGACACATCAGACAGACATCACAGAACAGAAATACATTGCAACGCGCCGCACAGCAGAAGACAGGCTTATCAAGGCCGGCGCCTATGCACCTGAATGGGAGCATGATGCCTGTGGTGTAGGGTTTGTTGCCTCAATAGATGGCAGCCATAACCGCTCGGTGGTTAATGCGGCCATCGAAGCGTTGCAGGCTATCTGGCACAGAGGCGCTGTAGATGCTGACGGCATGACAGGTGATGGTGCCGGTATCCATCTGTCGATCCCGCGTGAGTTTTTTATCAAACATATCGCCCGCACAGGTCATCAGGATGATGGTGGCCGTCTGGCGGTTGGCATGGTGTTTCTGCCACGTGATGATATTGGCGCACAGGAAGTATGCCGGTCTATCGTGGAACGTGAAATTGTGAAAGATGGCCTGTTCATCTATGGCTGGCGTCAGGTGCCGGTAGATACCTCGGCGCTTGGCCAGAAAGCAAAGGCGACACGCCCCGAGATTGAACAGGTGATGTTCTCCATGCCTCAGGATATGTCAGAAACAGAGGCAGAGCGGCATCTTTATATTATCAGACGCAGGATTGAAAAAGCCGTGCTTGCCGAGCTGGTTACAGATTTCTATATCTGCTCGTTATCGACTCGCTCTATCATTTATAAGGGCATGTTCCTTGCCGAGCAGGTAACAGCCTTTTATCCTGACCTGCTAGATGAGCTGTTTGTGTCCAATTTTGCTGTCTACCATCAGCGTTATTCGACCAATACCTTTCCGACATGGCGGCTGGCACAGCCATTTAGGGTGCTTGCCCATAATGGCGAGATCAACACCATAAGAGGCAACCAGAACTGGATGTCCTGTCATGAAGACAGGATGGATAGCCCTGTATTTGAAGGGGCGCTTGACGATATCAAACCTGTAATCGCAAAAGGTAGCTCTGACTCGGCCGCTCTTGACGCTGTGTTTGAGCTGATGCTTGCCGGCGGACGCGATTTGCCAATGGTCAAATCCATGATGATACCACAGGCAATTGATGTCAGTGCCGACACAGATTTATCTCGGCTTTATGCCTATTGCAATTCGGTGATGGAACCATGGGA
>WTJO01000190.1 GCA_011524805.1 Alphaproteobacteria bacterium | reverse complement strand
GCTGAGTATTGTGATGGATGCGGAAAGGTGGGAACAGGGTAATGGGTCAACAGCCTCGATAGCCTCTGAAATTCATGCCTATATTTCGATGGTCAGAGGCTCGGCTCCACGCGAGGCCGGCCAGCGGGTTTTGGTGCCCGGAGATAAAGAGCGGATGCTGCGTGCGCAGGCGCAATCAGATGGTATCTGTCTGGATGAAAATATCTATAGTCATCTGGTACGCATATCACGTCAATTTGATATTCAGACCCCGAACGGAGTGTAAAGATGACCTCAAACAAGCCAAAAATATTTTATAATAGCTTTGCACCTCAGGAAATTTACGATCTGTTCTATATGGCGGCTGGTGATGAATTTGATATTATTACACTTGAGGCAGATGACGATGAAGAGCGGTGCGAAAAAATAGCAGACTGTGATGCTGCGGTTGTTGCAGGCCATAAGCTAAAAGATTCAACCATCAATGCCGCCACACATCTCAGGGTGGTTCAGCATCAGGGGGTGGGCTGGCATGATACCACTGACTGGAAAACGCTGAAATCGCGCCAGATACGGCTGGCAATCAATCTGGCAGGTAGCACTGTCTCGGTTGCAGAACATACAGTTTTGCTTATTCTGGCCGCTTCAAAACACACCGTATATGCAGATAACCAACTTCGAGAGGGGCGCTGGCTTGTAAATGATTTGCGGATGCAGTCGCGTGAGTTGTCACAGATGTCTGTCGGGTTGCTGGGGATGGGCAGGATTGGCTCATTGGTGGCCATACGTCTGGCAAATTTCGGATGCAGGGTAAGCTATTGTGATCCGTATGTTACAAAAGATGATACCTTCACACAGCAATATCAGGTTAGCAAGGTCAGTTTTGACGAGCTGGTTACCCAGAATGACGTGCTTAGTCTGCATTTGCCTCTGATGGCAAGCACAAAGAATATTATCAGTGCCGAGGTAATAGGCAAGATGAAACAGGGGGCAATCTTTATCAATGCGGCCAGAGGTGGTCTGGTAGATGAAATTGCCCTTGATAAAGCCTTGCGGGACGGGCATCTGACAAGCGCAGGTCTGGATGTATTTGAATATGAGCCTGTTAATGCGGATAATCCGCTACTCACCAATCAAAAGGCAATTTTATCACCACATATCGCGGCAGGCACAAAAGATGCGACCGAACAGAAGATCGCGGCTGTGATTGCAAATCTGAAGCAGTATTTTGATTCAGACTTGCTTGATAATGAAATTGATTTACAGGCGCATCAGGATTGATATGCCGGCGTGCCAGCCGGATATCTCCGGTGCAGGTAAAATGAAAAACTGGCTATTCGTGACTATTATCTTGATGACATCGCCAGAAATTTGATTTACTCATTACGCAGAAAGTCACATATAGGGGGTCATTATGGACGCAACGGTGGGTTTGTTTCTTGTTATCGGGTTTCCAACAGCGCTGGCACTAGCTATCTGGGCGTTTGAAGTGTTCTCAAAACAGCCTGATTAATCGCTGACTGCATGCCTGTGCCCGGGCGCAGGCAGGATAATCATGTAAATATCTATACAGGCGTAAATGCGGTACTTGTCCTAAAAGCAAGCATCACGCATTGATGCCTGTTTTTTATTGCTCTTACAGGAGCAAGCGGTGCCGCCTGTTCTAGCGGACAGGGCTGTTCATCCTGCTGAAGCCATTTTAGCAGGCGCTGGCCAATATCATCTATCTCGTCAAGTGAATGACCAGTGCAGGTTTCAATCCACAAACCAGCACCAGCCTCGCACAAAGCGCAGCCTCTGGTTATCACAGAGGCATCTGTGATGATATTATCTTGAAGCTGGATAGAGGCAATGACCTTGTCACCACATACAGGATTGTTAACCTCGGCTATATGGGTAGCTGACTCAATTGGCCGGGTGTTTCGCGCTATTTTCGCAAGCGCCAGCATTCCGTCTTGATACAGCTTTTCCATATAAATTCCGCGCTTTGCAACATGCAAAGCAGATACTTACTCGCCAGAGAGCAACAGATATAATGCGCCTATGGCCAGAATATAGGTCACAATGACTGTCCAGTGCAGTGAATGATATTCATTTTCTTCTGGAACACCTGCTGGTCTTGGTTTTTGTGATGCGCCCATTTTTTCCCCCAAAAGATCATAATCTTCTGCTTTATCTTATACAAAAAAGAAAAGAGGCTGACAAGATACTCAGCCTCTTTTCCGATTGTCTTATAGCATGCTATGGGACACGCTATTCCATTTTCTTGACGCCGATAATTTTTGCGACAATCAACGACAGGAATACTGCACCAAACGAGAATAGTGCGCCCATCTTTGCGGCATCCTGTATCTCGCCTGCAGGAAAGGCAACAGCTGAGATAAATAGCGAGACGGTAAAGCCTATCGCCGCAATAAAGCCGATAATCAGCAAATCAATGATGCGCATGCCTTCTGGCAGGCCAAGTTTGAGGCCTGCGGCGGCTATTGCACCAAGAAGCAGAATACCAACAGGCTTGCCGATAATCAGTCCGCCAAGAACAAGCCATGTTGCATCGCCCATAGATGAGAATACCACACCCGCATTGGCAAATCCGAACAGCATCAAAATCACTTCAACAGGTGCTTTCAGCCCATGTTCCATATCATTGAGCATGTCATGCTTATGGGTTTCATTTGCACCAAATACCCCAAATCCGGTATCTGCATGAGGTATTGCCGGAATAACAGGCAATAACCCAAGGGCAGGGTGAATACCTGCTTGCTGGAAGCCATACCAGCTTGCACAGCCAGCAATGATATACGGCCAGTAGCCAAAGCGTGCCCGCACACGGGTTGATACAGGCCTTGCTGCATCACCGCCATCTGCCCGGCGCGGCATATAGTTAAATAGCAGATAGGCGGCCAATGAAGCGCCTAAAGATAATAACAGCCATTCCAGATTCAGTTCGCCTTGCGGATAGAAGACCGCCAGAATAATAAGACCGGCAGCATCATCAGCAATCGCTAGCAACAGCAAAAATCCAACCGCAGGGTGTTTTGCGCCAAAAATGATACGGCCAACAAGATATGAAAATGCAATATCTGTGGCGGTAGGGATGGCCCAGCCATTAGCAAGGGCTGCGAATTTACCAACAGCAAAAGCACCTAACAGATATACCGAAACAGGGCCTATCATGCCGCCTGCAGTGGCAATCAGGGGCGTAAGTGCTTTCTTGCCTCGCAAAGAGCCATTTTTCAGCGCTACGGCTTCCCAGACTTCCTTACCTGCGATACCGAAAAACAGCGCCATCAGCACATCATTAATCAGATAATGTAATGTTAATGTGCGGTGCCCGTCATGCAGATGGCCAATAGGTGAATGATCAAACAGAACAATATCAACAATATGATGATAGCTATAATAATCGATATTCGCCCAGATAAGCGCTCCAAACGCACCAAGTACCAGTAATACTGAATATTCTTGGATAAATCCCCATACCGAATTTTGTGATGCAGACATTTTCCCCTCTCCTTACTATCGCCTCTGATATAGACAATTTTTAACCAATATCGCATTGACCATTAATGTCTTTTCATTTTGTACACTAAGGGCTAATAAAGCGCAAATGCATAACCTGAACGGCACGCATGGCACCCCTTTAATCATGCGTAAAAAATGGCAGCTAACAGCAGTCTTATCAGACTGGTCAACAGACCGATAATAACTAAGTTAGAGAGATGGAAAGATTTACACGCAGATATTTCATGGGGTCTGATATTTTCAGAGGGTCTGTCTATGGTGCAGGCCACCCGCTTAATATTGCGCGTGTCTGGCCTGTTATCGATATATGTTTTGAGCTTGGGTGGCTTTCGGACAGTATGTATCGGCATGTTGAACCAGCGACAGCAGCACAGCTGGCAATGTTTCACACATCTGACTATATTTCGGCGCTTATCGATGCTGAACATGATCAGTCTCTGGATGCTGCGCGGATGGAACGTCACAGGATTGGCAAGGATAATAATCCTATTTTTCCCCAGATTTATGCCCGTCCGGCAACCGCCGCCCATGCCAGTATGATAGGGGCTGAAATGCTGGCACAGGGGCAGGCAGATATTGTTTATAATCCGGCAGGTGGCACCCATCATGGCATGCCTGACAGGGCGAACGGGTTCTGTTTTGTGAATGACCCTGCGCTGGCTATCGCTGTTTTGCTAGAGGCCGGCATTGATAAAATTGCCTATATCGACATTGATGCGCATCATCCAGATGGTGTCGAAGCCCATTTTTCAGACGATGAGCGGATAAGGCTGTTTTCGGTGCATGAGGAAAATAGATGGCCGCGAACCGGCGCGCAAGGTGATATTGCGGGCGGTTTTGCTGAAAATTTCACTTTGCCGCGTGGGGCAGGTGATGCAGAGCTTATCAAGATTTGTACAGAATATATATTGCCGTCTCTGGATAGTTTTCAGCCGCAGGTCATTATTCTTCAGGCCGGATGTGACGGGCTTGCAGATGATCCTCAATCCGGGCTGTGCTACAGTAATCTTGGCTATTGGCAGGCAGTTTCCGCATTGTTATCACGCAATATCCCTGCGCTTGTGCTAGGCGGTGGCGGATATAACCCCTATACAACTGCGCGTGCATGGGCTGGCATCTGGGGACTTATCTGCGGGCATGAACCAGGCTCTATTTTATTGCCACCCGCAGCCGAGCATATTCTGAGATGTCTTGAATGGCAGCACCGTAGGGGCAGAACGCCGCCTGAACACTGGTTTGTCAGGCTTGGAGATGTCAGGTCTAATGAAGCGGCTGGCACGTAAAGGATAATCTGACGCATATGAATCTGGCACACGAAAAACAGCCTCACACATTGGTAAAGCGGGGTATGAGAGGCTCACGCCGTATCGTCTGTGTTGCGCTATTTCTGATTGGTGCGCTTGGCATGCCTGCCTTTGCAGAAGATAAGGCATTTATCGATATCGTCATCCGTAATACACAAGGAGAAGAATTTCGTTATTCTGCAGAACTGGCGCATACGCCGGAATTGCGGCGCAAAGGGCTGATGTACAGATATGAATTTAGCTCTGAAGAGGCAATGCTGTTTTTATGGCCTGTTTCTGCGCTTAGATTATTCTGGATGAAAAATACATTTATACCTCTGGATATTCTATTCTTTTCGGAAGCAGGGACATTATTTCATCTTGTTCATATGGCAGAGCCCGAATCCGAGACATTGCATTCTTCGCATCGTCTGACAGCCATGGTAGTTGAATTGAAAGGTGGGGAGGCAAAACGCCTTAATATTGATATTGGCAGTCAAATCACGATTGAAACTGCCGTGCCTGAAGCCAGATAGGCTGGCCACGCCGCAGGAAAATCACCTGTTCGGTGATATAGCGATATTTTTTGCTTGAAATCATGGCATGATCAGGTGTAAAACCCCCTCTGTCGGAGTGTAGCGCAGCCTGGTAGCGCATCTGGTTTGGGACCAGAGGGCCGGG
>WTJO01000270.1 GCA_011524805.1 Alphaproteobacteria bacterium | reverse complement strand
ACAAGTGCTGGGCGAACAGCCGTCAGATAATGTTCCTCAAGACGCGTCTTCATCTCAGCTTCCTCTTATTATATGGCTTTGCCTGAACGACGGGAAATACGTTGTTTCTTCCCATCTTCAATTGCATAGCCTACACGAGCGGGCTTGTTTGACTCAGGGTCAATCAATGCCACATTCGAAATATGGATGGAGGCTTCCATCCGCTCAATTCCACCAGGGTTTGTCTGTGTAGCCCGACGGTGGCGGGTAACCATGTTGATACCCTGAACTGTCACGCGCTGATCAGCAGGCTGGACACTAAGTACCTGACCTGTCTGACCTTTATCGCGGCCTGTGATCACAACCACCTGATCACCTTTTTTAATCTTGCTTTTCATCTTACAACACCTCAGGCGCCAGAGACACGATCTTCATAAAGTTACGAGAACGCAACTCACGGGTCACAGGGCCGAAAATACGGGTACCAATTGGCTCATTTTGCTTATTCAGCAAAACAGCAGCATTTTTATCAAACCGGATGGCTGTCCCATCTGCACGGCGGATTTCCTTGGCAGTACGCACAATCACAGCACGGTACACATCACCTTTTTTCACCTTGCCACGGGGGATAGCCTCTTTCACGGACACAACGATAACATCGCCAACGCCTGCGATTTTGCGGCCTGTGCCACCAAGCACCTTGATACACTGAACCCGGCGCGCACCAGAGTTATCAGCGACCTCCAAGTTTGTTTGCATCTGGATCATCAGACTGACTCCCTATCTACTTGCCAGCATCATCATAGATGACTTCAAAGCTTTTAGACTTTGAGATGGGCACGCATTCGCGAATATTTACCACATCACCTGTCTTGGCCTTGTTTTCTGCATCATGAGCTGCGTATTTCTTGCTCTTGGTAATAAACTTTTTATAAACAGGGTGCATAATGCGACGCTCGACACTGACAATCACTGTCTTGTCCTGCTTATCGCTTACCACTGTTCCTTGCAACGTGCGCTTCGGCATGATCTTACCTCTTATCCGTTTACTGCTTCAGCCGCTTTTTGACCCAGCACTGTCTTGATGCGGGCAATTTCGCGGCGAACAATTCGCATGCGAGCGGGGTTTTCCATTTCACCAGAAGCAACCTTGAAGCGCAGATTTAACTGTTCCTTCTTAAGCTCAAGCAATTTTGCCTTCAGCTCGTCTGCTGTCTGTGTGCGGAATGTTTCTGCTTTAACAATAGCCATCTCTCAACACTCCTATGATTAATCTGTATCGCCAAGACGGCGCACAATGCGTGTATCAATCGGCAATTTGGCAGCGGCTAGCTTGAATGCCTGCTGTGCCATTTCCCATGATACGCCATCTAGCTCAAACATGATCCGGCCGGGTGCAACGCGTGCTACCCAGTATTCTGGTGAGCCTTTACCTTTACCCATCCGAACTTCGGCAGGCTTTGATGACACAGGCACATCAGGAAATACCCGGATCCAGAGCCGGCCAGTACGACGCAAATGACGTGTAATTGCACGACGTGCGGCCTCTATCTGACGGGCAGTAATACGCTCAGGCGATACAGCCTTAAGGCCATAAGAGCCAAAATTCAGCTGTGTACCAACCTTGGCGTTGCCATGGATGCGGCCTTTATGCGCTTTACGAAATTTGGTACGCTTCGGCGAAAGCATTGGTTGTCTCCCTTAAAACCTTAGGCGTTGCCACGCATTTGTGACGGGCCAGACTGCTGTTCTGCCAGGCGCTTATCCTGAGCCATTGGGTCATGCCCGATGACTTCACCTTTGAAAATCCATACCTTGATACCAATCGCACCATAGGTAGTATGCGCTGTTGCTTCTGCATAATCTACTTCTGCACGCAATGTGTGAAGCGGCACGCGGCCTTCACGATACCATTCAGTACGGGCGATTTCAGCACCACCAAGACGACCGGCACAGTTAATCCGAACACCCTGGGCTCCAAGCCGCATGGCTGATTGAACAGCACGCTTCATCGCACGGCGGAAGCCAACACGACGCTCTAGCTGCTGTGCGATATTCTCGCCGACCAGCTTGGCATCAATTTCAGGCTTACGCACCTCAACAATGTTCAGGCTTACTTCGGTACCGACACGCTTTGACAGATCAAGACGTAATTTTTCAATATCCTGACCACGCTTGCCAATAATCAGACCCGGGCGACCTGCATAAATAGATATCCGCGCTCTGCCGGCAGGACGTTCGATCACAACACGGCTAATGCCGGCCTGCTTCAGCCTGTCCATCAGATATGAGCGAAGCTCAATATCCTTATGCAGCAAATCACCATAATTGCGATCTGCATACCAGCGCGAATCCCATGTGCGGTTAATACCGACACGCAGACCGATTGGTTTTACCTTCTGACCCATTATGCCTGCTCCTCTTTTTCGCTGACGATAATTGTCAGATGTGAAAATGGCTTTAAGATACGTGCGCCGCGACCGCGTGCCCGTGCCTTGAACCGCTTCATAACCAGACCCTTGCCTACATGTGCTTCTTTTACATACAGACGGTCAACATCAAGCGAGTGGTTATTTTCGGCATTCGCAATCGCTGACTGCAGCACCTTTTTCACATCATTCGCGATGCGGCGACGTGAAAATGACAATGTTGCAATCGCCTTGTTTGCATCCATGCCTCTGATCATTGCCGCGACCAGATTCAGCTTTTGCGGGCTGATGCGCAGATTGCGAAGCACTGCCTGTGCTTCATTATCTGCTCTGCGGCGTGGAGATGACTGTTTACCCATGACCAATACCCCTAGCGCTTGGATTTCTTGTCAGCAGCATGACCGTAATAGGTGCGGGTTGGTGCAAATTCACCAAATTTATGTCCCACCATATCCTCAGATACCATCACAGGGATATGCTTTCTGCCATTATAGACACCGAAGGTCAGCCCAACGAACTGGGGCAGAATTGTAGACCTACGAGACCAGATTTTAATCACATCATTGCGTCCTGATGCGGCTGCCTTTTCTGCTTTATTCAGCAGATAGCCGTCAACAAAGGGACCTTTCCAAACAGAACGTGCCATCTTACACTGTCTCCCTTAAGGCTTGCGACGACGCACAATCATGCGATCTGTCTTTTTGTTGTTACGGGTACGCTTGCCCTTGGTTGGCTTGCCCCATGGTGTAACCGGATGACGGCCACCAGAGGTACGCCCTTCACCACCACCATGCGGGTGGTCAATCGGGTTCATGACAACACCTCTGACGTGAGGACGCTTGCCAAGCCAGCGATTGCGGCCTGCTTTACCAATTTTAATATTTTGCTGATCCTGATTAGATACCGCACCAATAGACGCCATACACTCAGAACGCACCAGCCGGACTTCGCCAGAGGCCAGACGCAGAATAGCATGCCCACGGTCACGACCTACCAGTTGCACATAGGTACCGGCCGAACGTGCAAGCTGTGCGCCTTTACCAGGCTTAAGCTCGACATTGTGAATCAACGTACCAACCGGAATATTTGTCAGTGGCAGAGCGTTACCAGGCTTAATATCTGCCTGAGGGCCTGCTTCTACCTTGTCACCAACAGCCAGACGCTGAGGTGCAATGATGTAGCTTTGCTCACCATCTTCATAGGTGATAAGCGCAATAAAGGCGGTGCGATTAGGATCATATTCCAGACGCTCAACAGTTGCGATACCTGCCTTAGTGCGTTTGAAATCAATCTGGCGATATTTACGCTTATGGCCACCACCACGCTGCCATGCTGTAATATGGCCTGAATTATTGCGACCACCTGATTTTGACAGACCTTCAGTCAGCTTCTTGACAGGCTTGCCCTTATAGAGCGCAGATTTGTCAACAAGCACCAGATTACGCTGGCTGGGTGTGGTTGGATTAAAATGCTTAAGTGCCATCTTGTTACACTCCCATCAGGTCAATGGCCTGACCGTCAGCAAGTGTGACGATTGCCTTTTTTGCATCGGAACGACGACCCGGACGACCCCGGAACATCTTCTTCTTGCCCTTCTGAATGATGGTATTTACTGCCATCACCTTGACATTAAACAGCATTTCTACAGCCGCTTTAATTTCAGGCTTGGTTGCATCCATTGCCACAAAGAAGGAAACCTGGCCATGCTCGTTACCCATGGTGGCCTTTTCTGTCACAACAGGACGCAGGATCGTATCATAGGCTTTTGCCTGACTGATCACTGTCTGTGTGCGCTTGCGGGGACGAATACTCATTTCAGACGCTCCTCAAGATAGCTAGCCGCATCACGTGACAGCACAAGCACGTCACGGCGCAACATATCATAAACATTTGCGCCCTGCTGAGGCAGAACATCAACAAATGGCAGGTTAGAGGCAGCCTTGCCAAATCCGTCATCAACAGATTCGCCAGCAACAACCAGCGCATTAATAGCGCCCAGCTTTTCAAGCTTGCCCTTAAGCTCGGCAGTCTTGCCACTTGCCTTCAGATCGTCAACCACAATCAGATTGCCAGATGCCAGCTTTGCAGATAGCACGGACTTCATGCCAAGGTTTCTAACCTTCTTTGGCAGTTTATGCTCATAGCCGCGTAATACAGGGCCATGCACAACACCACCACCACGGAACTGAGAAACAGACCCGTTACCGGCACGGGCGCGGCCTGTGCCTTTCTGGCGAAACATCTTCTTGCCTGTACGCGCAATATCAGAGCGGCCTTTTACAAGATGTGTGCCGGCACGACGCTTGGCCAACTGCCATTTGACAACACGGGCTACAATATCTTCGCGCGGGTCAATGGCGAACACGGCATCAGCCAGTTCGATATCGCCCTTTTTCTTATTTTCTAATGTTTTGACATCAAGTTTCATCAGATGCCCCTTTTTCTGTATTTTCTGCAGTTGCTGTATCTGCCTGAGCCTCTTCTGTAACAGCCTCTTCTGCCACAGATTCTTCTGTCACAGCTTCTTCTGCTACCGGCTGTTCTGCTGGCGCATCACTGACCAGACCTGCCGGAAAAGGCACACCTTCTGGCAGTGCTTTTTTCAGCGCATCAGACACCATAACCCAGCCATTTTTAGAGCCCGGAATAGCGCCCTTAATCAGGATAAGGTTATCTTCATCATCAACAGTCACAACGGTCAAATTCTGGGTTGTAACGCGGCTAGCACCCATGTGACCAGCCATCTTCTTGCCTTTGAAGACTTTTCCCGGATCCTGACACTGGCCAGTAGAACCGTGTGAGCGATGCGAGATAGACACACCATGTGATGCACGCAAACCGCCAAAGTTATGGCGTTTCATAGCACCGGCAAAGCCTTTACCCTGAGTAATACCTACAACATCAACCTGCTGACCGGCTACAAAGTGAGATGCCGCAAAGGTTGACCCTACATCAACTAGCGCATCGTCGCTTACGCGAAACTCGGCCAATTTGCGCTTTGGCAGAACAGATGCTTTCGCAAAATGCCCGCGCAACGCCTTTGATACATTTTTCACCTTAGCCTGACC
>WTJO01000111.1 GCA_011524805.1 Alphaproteobacteria bacterium | reverse complement strand
TAGCTGGCTGATGGTTGATCTGGGGATCAGCTTTCCTGATGATACCATGCCCGGCATTGATGTTCTGCTACCTGATATAAGTTATATTGAAGATAGGAAGGATCAGCTTGAGGCGCTTATTCTTACCCATGCACATGAAGATCATTTTGGCGCCATTCCCTATCTGTGGAGTAGGCTGGGCGTGCCCATCTATGGCACAGCCTTTACCATTGCGCTGTTAAAGCGCAAGCTGGCAGAATCAAGAATTGACGTTAAAATACCATTGCATGTCATTGATTATAATTGTGAATATAAATTCAAATCTTTCTCTATAGAGTTTGTCCAGCTTAATCACTCCATTCCTGACCCTGCGGCTCTGGTAATTCGAACCGATAAGGGCGCTATCTTGCATACAGGTGACTGGAAATTCGATAGCACACCGCATATTGGCACAGATACAGATAAGCAGAGACTGCGCCAGATAGGCGATGATGGTATACTGGCCATGGTAGGGGATTCAACCAATGCCATGGTAGAAGGGCACACCCCGTCTGAAGATGTGGCCTTAAAAGGCCTGACAGAAGTGATAGGCGAGGCAGACAGAGCTGTTGCGATTACCTGTTTTGCCTCAAATGTCGCGCGCATTAACAGCATTGTTACTGCCGCCACAGCGCATAACCGGTCTGTCTGCGTGGTTGGCAGGGCACTCAATAGAACAATTGCGGCCGCCAGAGAGGCTGGCTATCTGGCAGACCTGCCTGATTTTGTGTCTGAATCAGATGCAAATTTGCTACCGCCTGAAAATCTGGTGATTATCTGCACCGGCTCGCAAGGTGAGGGACGGGCGGCAATGGCGCGTATTGCCTCGGGCACGCATGAGACAATCAAACTTCATAAAGGGGATATGACGATATTCTCATCTCGTCAGATTCCGGGCAATGAAGCCGCAATAAGCAGAGTCCAGAACAACCTTATCAGGCAGGGTGTGACAATTATCACAGATGAGGAGCGTCCTGTGCATGTATCTGGCCATCCTGCCAGAGACGAGATGAGCGAGATGTATGGGCTGGTACGACCCAAAATAGCGATCCCTGTGCATGGTACGGCCCGTCATCTGGAGGCGCATGCCGCGCTGGCAAAATCCTGTCAGGTGCCACAGCAATTCATTCCGTCTAATGGTGCCATTATCAGGCTGGCCTCAGGCAAAGCAGAACAGATTGGTCTGGTAGATGTTGATCTCCAGACATTTGAATCAGGCGATGTGGTGCCCCTTGAAGCCGATTTTCTAAAAAGCAGAAAGCGGATGCTGTGGAATGGTAGCCTGTCTGTATCTGTTGTGCTGGATGGCGGCGGCGAATTACTGCTTGCACCGTCTATCAGTCAGACAGGGCTATGTTCGCCAGAACAGGCAGAAAGATTTACAGCCGATGCGTCTATCGCGGTTGAAGACAGGCTAGAAGGGCTTGATGACGAGGCCATTCTGGATGATAAAAAGGTCAAAAAGACAATTACAGAATGTATACGCGCTCTGGCCAGAACACACTTCAGGCTGAGACCGGTCGTGGATGTACATATCATGCGTGCCTAAGGCTATGAAAGCAGGCAATAATCAAAGGGGGTAGAGATGGTCGGGACGATTAATCATATCGCGATTGCTGTTCCCTGTCTGAGAGCAGCATCAGATGAGTGGCGCCAGAAGCTTGACGCAGAGATATCAGCACCACAACGTCTTGAAGAACATGGTGTGACAGTTGTGTTTATTGATACGGGCAACAGCAAAATTGAACTGCTTGAGCCAATTGATGATGCCTCGCCAATCGCCGCGTTTCTGGCAAAGAATCCGCAAGGCGGCATGCATCATATCTGTTTTGATGTTGACGATATTTATGCCTCAAGAGACAGGCTGGTTGCAGAGGGCGCGCGAATTCTGGGTAGTCCGGAGCCAAAAATAGGTGCGCATGGCAAGCCTGTTCTATTCATTCACCCCAAAGATATAACCGGTACGCTGATAGAAATTCAGCAACGCTAGCAGGGCTCAGCTCTGTAGCGAATTACGGCAAATAAGGATAAATTATGGATATTGTCTCATCTGTTGTTGTGTATATTCTGTTATGGTGGTGGGTATTTTTCATGACCTTGCCATTTGGCGCAAAGCCACCAGAAATTGTTGAAAAGGGACATGCGCCGTCAGCCCCCAAAAATCCGCATCTTGGGAAGAAAATCCTGATAACAACCGTGCTTGCGGCTGTGCTGTTTGTGGGCGTTCGCGAGATTATTCTGTCTGGGATATTCTCATTCCGGAACTAGGCCTGTCCACGTTCTGCCAGAGCAGAGAATAGAACACATCAAAAGCAAAAAAAAACAAGGCATAACGCCTTGTTTTTCGGGGTTTCCCTAAACTTGGTTTTTTTTATCGTGCAAAAAGGCTATCTCAAGCCAGACTGTCTGTCACGCATAAAAATGTCTATTTTGATTTTTTTTCAAACGCCTTTCAATGAAAATACGCCTTGGCATCTTTCATTTACGGGCTGATTATATTACAGTCTGGCACATGTTCCATTTGACAAGCTAGAAGACATATATGATATGAGCCAGAATAACCGCATCTATTGTGCAAGCGACCATGGCGGGGTTGAACTGAAGGATGCAGTAATCCGCCATCTTGATGCAAGAGGTTATGATGTGCATGATCTGGGCGCACATGGTACGGAATCAGTTGATTATCCGGATTTTGGTGCATTACTGGCAAATCGTCTGAAAGATGCTGTAGGAGCAGTCGGAGTGGCTATTTGTGGCTCTGGTATAGGGATTTCAATAGCAGCGAACAGGCATAGCTGGATACGGGCGGCACTGGTGCATGATGAAACAACAGCCAGACTGGCACGCCAGCATAATGATGCCAATATCATTGCACTGGGCGAGCGCACGATGGGCACTGCCACCGCGCTGAATTGCGTAGATATATTTCTGGATACCGGCTTTGAGGAGGGCAGGCATCAGCGTCGGGTAGACAAGCTCACAAACTTATAGCAATTAGAGATAATATGACCGGATATGAAAGGACATATCATGAATAATATGAACGCATTTTTCGCAGACACATTGGCACAATCTGATCCTGATCTGGCATCTGCTATCAATCAGGAACTTGTGCGCCAGCAAGATCAGATCGAAATGATCGCTTCTGAAAATATTGTTAGTCGCGCTGTGCTTGAGGCGCAGGGGTCTGTTCTGACCAATAAATATGCAGAGGGCTATTCTGGCAAACGCTATTATGGCGGATGTGAATATGTAGATATTGTGGAAACACTGGCCGTAGAACGGGCAAAAAAGCTGTTTAACTGTGCCTATGCCAATGTTCAGCCTCATTCTGGTGCGCAGGCCAATCAGGCCGTCTTTCTGGCACTGCTAAAGCCCGGTGATACTGTGCTTGGCATGTCGCTATCGGCTGGCGGGCATTTAACACATGGCGCAACTCCAAATCTGTCAGGCAAATGGTTCAATGCTGTGCAATATGGTGTGACGCGTGATACAGGTCTTATTGATTATGACGAAGTTGAAAAGCTGGCAATGGAACATAAGCCAAAGATGATTGTTGCTGGTGCCTCTGCCTATCCGCGTGTGATCGATTTTGCGGCCTTCAGGGCAATTGCTGACAAGGTCGGGGCATTGCTGATGGTGGATATGGCGCATATATCGGGTCTTGTGGCCACAGGCGCGCATCCAAGCCCGCTTCCCTATGCCGATATTGTTACCTCTACAACGCATAAAACACTGCGCGCTGGCAGGGGTGGTCTTATCCTGACAAATAACGAAGATTTGGGCAAAAAGTTCAATTCATCTGTGTTTCCCGGCCTTCAGGGCGGCCCGCTGCTACATGCCATTGCGGGCAAGGCGGCAGGCTTTGGTGAAGCCTTAAAGCCTGAATTTAAGGATTATATTCAAAATGTTGTAAATAATGCTAAAATTCTTGGTGACGTATTGCTTGAGAGAGGTGTTGATCTGGTCTCTGGTGGCACAGATATTCATCTGGTGCTGGTCGATTTGCGTCCGAAAGGTCTGACAGGTGATATCACAACAGATTCGCTTGAGGCCGCAGGGATTACCTGTAACAAAAACGGCGTGCCGTTTGACCCTGAAAAGCCAACAGTAACCTCAGGTGTCAGACTAGGCACACCAGCAGGTACAACAAGAGGGTTTGGCGAGACTGAATTTCACCAGATCGGCCATCTGATAGGCGATGTACTTGATGGTCTGGCATCATCACGCAATGATAATTCTGATGTCGAAGCACAGGTTCGCGCAAAAGTGCTTGATTTATGCAAGGCGTTCCCGATTTATGCCTGATGATAACAGCGTGCAATAAGCAGGAGTGCTAGCCCATGATGTGTCCATTTTGCCGGTCAGAAGATACGCAAGTCAAAGATTCGCGCCCTTCGGAAGATGGCGCGTCAATCAGACGCCGCCGTCAATGCTCTTCATGTGATGCCCGCTTTACGACCTTTGAACGTGTTCAACTGCGTGAAATCTATGTTGTGAAGCGTGATAATCGCAAAGTTCTGTTTGACAGGGAAAAGCTGGAACGGTCATTTAATGTGGCGTTGCGCAAGCGGGCCATTCAGGAAAATGACGTTGCCATGGCGATTAACGAGATCGTTAGAAAGCTGGAATCAACTGGCGAGGCAGATGTAAATTCGGAATATATTGGCTCTCTGGTGATGAAGGCTCTGCTTAAGCTGGATAAGGTAGGCTATATCAGATATGCGTCTGTCTATAAAAACTTCGAAAATGCAGGGGATTTTGAAGATTTTGTGAATAATTTGCGACCCCGCTCTGGCTAGGCTTACTACAGGATAATTGAATGGATGCATCCTCACAGCACCTGCATGAACGCTGGATGCGGCTGGCTATTCATCATGCCTCTCTTGCCGAAGGTCTTGTTGCAGAAAATCCGCCCGTGGGCTGTGTGCTGACAGATGCACAAGGCAGGCTGGTAAGCACTGGCCATACCCAGCCGGGCGGCAGGCCACATGCCGAACAGGCGGCAATTGATAACGCAGCACACACAGATAGTATGGCACGGCTTTCAGGTGGTACGGCATATGTTACGCTTGAGCCATGCGCGCATACAGGCAAAACAGCGCCCTGTACTCAGGCGCTTAAATCAGCTGGTATCACGCAGGTATTTTATGCTGTGACAGACCCTGACCCACGCGTTAGCGGAAATGGCCACAAACAGCTTGAGGCAGCAGGCATTAAGGCTAGTGCAGGGCTGAATGCAGGGCAGGCAGAACAGGTAATGGCAGGATTCCTGAACAGAATGCGAGGTAGCCGCCCCTTTATTTCAAGCAAAATTGCGACAAGTTCTGATGGGTTTATCTCACAGACAGGTGATGCGCCAACACAGCTTACAAATGAGACAAGTAGACGCTATGTGCATGATTTGCGCAGCCGGGCTGATTTGCTGGTAACAGGTATTGGCACCATTTTGGCAGATGATCCGCTGCTTA
>WTJO01000137.1 GCA_011524805.1 Alphaproteobacteria bacterium | reverse complement strand
CAGCATCCACCTCAATAGCTGTATCAGTGGCGATATCGGTGGCAGCCTCAGCTTCTGCGGCATCTTCAGAGGCGGCGTCAGCCTCAGCTGTCTCAGGGTTGGCCTCTGCGCTTGTAGCGTTATCATCTTCTGCCGCGATTGCTTCTGTGCCTGAGGCCGGGTCGCCAGAGACATATTCATTAAGCTGCTTGTCCTGTTCTGACATTTCCAGAACAGATGCATCAGTTGCAGACTGTTCTGTTTCGGGCATGGCTGCTGTTTCATCTAGCTGGACAGTGTTGCCATCTTCATCTTTCACCACATATACGGCCTTGCCGTTGGCGATCATTCTTTCGGCATCTTCCTGATTTACCATAATGGTGATACCCGCCGGTATCCTGACGCCATTTATCTCGCCAGTTTCGATAGTTTTCACTTCTTTCATTCTTGACTTGGCCGTTTCATCTGCGACATCTGGCTCTTCAGCTTCCGGCGTTTCATCAGGCTCCGGTTCGGCCAGCATGCTTCTTGGGGTCGGCACTTCCATAGGCTCAATTGACGGGTCACGGTTATATTCTTTCACATGCTCGATACGGTGGCGCAGAATGTAAATACGTGCGGCCAGCATTCCAAGCCGGCGCTCCTCGTCTTTTTCTACCTGAAGCGCATTTTCCAAAAACGAAGTAAGCTCGTCCAGCGACTTGTCAATAAAGCGCTCAATGACCTTATCTCTTACTTTTATGGTCTCGGCTGAAAGTGGCATTGCCGAGCCGGGGCCAGAGCCATGACGAATAGATGACATACTCATTTAGATGCTCCTTATCTTCATTTTGGCATCTTTATTGCAAAATCTACACCAGATTGATCAGTTTTTGGCCGAAAAAACAAACTTTTTTAAGGCTGTAAGTGGATAGGAAATCATGAGCAAGATTGGCAATTATCTTGAATTTCATGCGCAGGCACTGCAATTACGCTCTCGCCGGAACGAAGTTCTGGCCTCTAATATTGCGAATGCCGCCACGCCTCATTTCAAGGCGCAGGACATTAATTTTGAGCAGGAAATCCAGCGTCATGTAAAGCAGGGGCCGCTTCAGGTAACAAATGACAGGCATTTTCCGACAAATATCCACCCTCTAAGAGAACAGATGAAATTTCGCCAGCCTATTAACCCGTCTCTTGATGGCAATACGGTTGAGCTGAATGTTGAGCAGATGGAATTTTCAGAGAATGTGGTGAGGTACCAGACCACGCTGGAATTTCTGAATAAGCGTATTACCGGGCTTATGTCGGCAATTAAAGGCGAGTAACAGGGCAGAGTGAGATAGCGTCATGGCAGAAATAAAGAATATTTTTGATATTGCAGGCCGGTCTATGGCCGCCCAGATGATCAGGCTGAATACTGTCGCATCAAACCTTGCCAATGCCGGCGCAGTAACAGGCGATAAAGATAGTGCGTATAAGGCGCTAAAACCTGTATTTGAGACAAAATTCGCCGATGAGCTTAAGCGCACAGGGGTGGCTACAGTAGACGCCACACATGTCAAACAGGTGAACAGAGAGCCGGAACGTGTCTATATGCCACATCATCCCGAAGCCGATAAAGAAGGTTATGTCTTCCGCGCTGCTGTTGATGAAAATGAAGAAATGGTCGAGATGCTGGAAGCATCACGCCAGTATCAGAACAATGTAGAAGTTGTATCCACTTTGCGTAGCTTGATGATGCGCACAATTTCGATGGGTAAATAG
This sequence comes from Alphaproteobacteria bacterium, assembly GCA_011524805.1. Lineage (GTDB taxonomy): Bacteria > Pseudomonadota > Alphaproteobacteria > Puniceispirillales > Puniceispirillaceae > WTJO01. The sequence goes on along the minus strand of WTJO01000137.1, from coordinate 3,821 downwards.
GGCGCATCTGCTCTAGCCATCATCTAACAAGGAGAGCCGTATGAGTTCGGTCGATAATAATCAGTCATTAAACGCCATTATGCAGAAAATTGGCATTAATCCGGCTGAAGAGAAAAAGCGTGCAAATGGCGACCAGCTAGGTCAGGAAGATTTTCTGAAGCTGATGACAACCCAGCTGCAAAATCAGGATCCGTTCGCGCCAATGGAAAATGCCGAATTTATTGCCCAGATGGCTCAGTTCTCGACAGTTACAGGTATCACCGATATGGGGCAGACGCTCAAGAATATGAGCGGTCAGCTTTCTGAATTCCGTATTGCCACAGCGACCAATATGCTTGGCAATTCTGTGCTTGTACCAGGTAATACAGCCTATCCGGATGCGGATGGTTCTGTGCATGGCGTTGTGGATCTGCCTAGCGCATCTGGTGCCACCAATATTGTGTTCTCATCTCCTAACGGCGATATTCTGCATGTCGAAGAGATGGGCGCACTGCCTTCCGGCCTGTCCGGCTTTTCATGGGAAGATATCCCGCAAGACGTGCTGGCGTCTCATGAATATATCAAGGTGGAAGCCTTTGCAGATCACGGCAAGGGTCTTGAAGGGGCATCTTCTTCAGTATTTAACGAGGTTCTCGCCGCATCAGCAGATAGCGCTGATGGCGTGATGCTTGATGTCAAGGGCTATGGCGATATTAACGCAAATGAAGTTGTGCGCTTCAGAAAAGGTTCTGGCACATAGTTTGCTCTAACCAGACCAGTGGTCTGTAGTTGAAAGTCCCATCTAGCTGTTTAATTTAGTCTTTTTTTTTGAGGTACATTCATGTCATTCTATACCGCTCTTACCGGATTGAACGGTTCACAAGCTGACATCTCTGCAACATCCAACAATATTGCAAACGTGGGAACCACGGGCTTTAAGCGAAGCGTTGCAGAATTTGGTGATATCTTTGCAACATCACCATTGCAGAATTCTTCCTCGTCAATTGGTTCTGGTACAATCCTGAAAGGGATCAAGCAGCAATTTACCCAAGGTAACATTGCCTCGTCACTGAACGCGCTTGATCTGGCGATTTCAGGTCAGGGCTTTTTTGCCCTGAAGCCGTCTTTGACATCAGCCCAGACAGTGTATACACGAAACGGTTCTCTGAATGTGGATAATGACCGTTATGTGGTTGATTCTGCCGGCCAGTATCTGCTGACCTATCCGGTGAACGCTGACGGCTCGGTGACAGCCAAAGACCTTCAAAGTGCAGTGCCGCTGCAATTACCAGTTACCTCTGGTGACCCGCGTGCGACATCAAATATCTCGCTTGGTGTGAACGTACCTGCGGCAGCAGATGTGGTGCTTGCAAGACCAGAATTTGAAGCTGGCTATACCTTTAATTCAGAAGACCCGAACACATTTTCAAATTCAACGTCAATCACGATATTTGACGATTTGGGTAACCCGACCATTGCAACTATGTATTTTATTAAGACACAGGCAGCAACAGCGGATGATCCGACAAACAAATACGATACCAGACTGGTGATTAATGATACCGTTATCGACCCTGATTTGGTAAGTGCCGTGAATGATACTGGCAGCCAGATTTTCGTTGACCGTTTTGGCCGTCAGACAACAGAAGTTCCCGATGATACCTACTTCCTTGAAGGTAAAGGCTCAAAACTATATAAGCTGGACGACCTTCAGCAGCTTCTGCCCTCTGAGCCAGCCAAGCTGACAGGCGAGCAGACAGAATTTGACTTTGGTGAAGAAGGTGACAGGCTTGTTGAAATTGTCACAGACCCTGTCCAGTTTAACGCAACTCGTGAAAGTGGCGATGGCAATAGCCGTGTCTACTGGGGCAAGAATTTCCTGACAGTGAATGTTGATAATGGTGACCAGCCTGTAAATATCGACCTGCATCCGGGCAAATATAATGCTGAACAGCTAGCCGCAGAAGTACAGCGTGCAATTAACGCTGCCTATGGTGATGATTCAAAAATCCAGATTGTCCAGAATGTGGACGATACGCTGAACATTAATCTGTTCAAGCTGAATCAGGATGGCTCATCTTCAGGACTGACAACGCCTATCTCGGTTGATTTGCTTGAATCATCCTATGTATCTGATGTTGAGCAGATCACCCTGACAGGTGCCTCTCCTGACTTCACGCAAAAGCAGTTCCTTGCCCATGTACAGGCACGTATTAATGATTCACTGAATGATTATGCTGTCAGCAGATCAGATGATTCACTTAATAACGCGACATCTCTGGGTGTAAGCACCAGCCTGTTTGCCAGAACCAAAGGCGGGGCAATGAATACCATTTTGGACAGAACACAAATTCTGACCTTTGAGCATCGCACCTTTTCAGATGGCAATAGTGATGATGTGGTAGATGCTGATGATGTAGCAGATGCAAATATGACCACAAATGACAAGCATATGGTCTATTCCTATTATGGCAAACGGCCATCGTTAAGCGTCTATGATAACAAGACCCAGGTAAATAGCACTGGGAATACAGTGGTCTATAATGCAACTGAAAATACCATGCGTATTTATTTTGCATCTGACCCAACAAATATTTCACAAAATGACAAAGTGCGTATTGCAGGTGATTTTGCAACTACTGAAGCAAATGCAGATATAATTAATGGTCGTGAATTTACAGTGAATAACAAGGTAGCTTCAGCGGCGCCGCCTTATATCGAAATCAACACAACCGGCCTGAACTTCCCTGATGACGGCTTCACCATGACAGAGACTGATTTGTTTGTGCTGTCAAATGAATCCGAAAATGTTGAAGCCTTTTTTGAGGGGGCAACAAATGTATATGAAGGTGCAGAGGTCAACTTTAACAGTGAAAAAATTGTGCTTAGAGAGAAGGGCGACGCTGTAAAACATGGCTACACCAATGCTGATGTGGTTAACAGAAATGGCGGCGTTAGCTCGTCTGTGCTTATTTCGGGCGGCTTTGATACAGCAGTGACATCGGCAGCGATAACCTCTGGCGGTACAGGTCAGCCTGCTGTTCCTGCGACCGTTGCGGTAACGGCAGCAGATATTTCGGTAGTGCCTGCTGGTGGCGAAAACATGACAGCATCTGTCACAATAGATGGTACTGGAGCGGTTACAGCCATTGCACTATCTGGCGGTATTGATTATAAAGCAGGCCAGACTGTTACAATTGATGCAACCTCAATTGCTGGTCTGACCAGTAACGTAGTATTCACCTTGCCAGCCAGCCAGCCAGTTAGTAGCACTATTGAGGTAACAGCGGCACAGATCACTACCACCTCAGCTGCAGGTACAGGCATGACAGCTACCGTCGTTACGGATGCTAATGGGTCGCCAACAATTTCGCTAACTGGCGGCACGGGCTATGTTGTAGGTGACAGAATTACGCTTGGTACAGGTGGTGCGCTGACAACCCCTATCGTTATGGAAATTACTGGCACGGAAGGTGATGGTATTTTCAATATCAAGGGCGCAGAGTTCGATATTGACAGACCTGTCAATACAATAGCGACCGACTCAATGTCCATTCTTGGGCTGTCATCAGGTGCTGCCGAACGCTTCTCGATTACATCAGGCGGAATCCAGCCTGTTGGTACAACTGTTACAGGCCAGAGCTATCTGGTTAATGGTGCTGCCTCTACAACCGTGTCGGCAACAGTAACAGTAGATACAGATGGTGTGGTTACTGTAAGCAATCTGACCGGCGATCTTAAAGTTGGTGATGTTGTCACAATTAGCGGCGGCGGTCTTGTCTCTAATGTGTTGCTGACAATTACGAAGTTGAATGACATAACACAGACAACAACAGACTGGG
>WTJO01000179.1 GCA_011524805.1 Alphaproteobacteria bacterium | reverse complement strand
GAAATAGGTGATGACATTCTGGGCATGATGAAACAGGGCATGCGTGAGGTCATGAATGGCTCTTTTGGCACAGCCCACAAATATGACCTTGCCAAATTTGGCGGTATTGCCGGCAAGACAGGCACGGTTCAGGTCAAGCGCATCTCAAAGGAACAGCGTGAGCAGGGCATAACAGATAATATTGATAGGCCGTGGAAAGAACGTGACCATGCGCTGTTTGTTGCTTATGCGCCGGTCAAAAAACCGCGCTATGCTATTAGCGTGATTGTCGAACATGGTGGTAGTGGCTCATCAATGGCAGCGCCTATTGCACAGGATATTTTTGAGTATATTTTCACCTCCGAGCAAAGGCAGAAGATATGAATTTTGTGCTTGCGTGGCTGTTCAGAGTTCCATGGATACTGGTATTTTCAACAGGGTTTCTGGTGATGGTAGGGGCGCTTGCGCTATTTTCCGCATCTGAAGGGAGTTGGTCTCCATGGGCTGAGCGTCAGCTATTCCGCGCAGGTATTGGCACATTATTGCTGGTTTTTATCGCTGTTATCCCTGTGCGGTGGATATATAGCTGGTCATATGTCATCCTGTTCGGCGCAATCCTGTTGCTGGTTGCATTGCCATTTATTGGCATCGGGACAGGAGCGACAAGATGGATTGCGATAGGGCCGTTCAACTTTCAGCCTTCTGAACCGGCAAAGATAGCTGTGATTCTGGCGCTTGCCAGATATTATACCGCGCAAAGTCCTGAAAATATGCAATCTGCCTTCACGCATATTTTGCCGCTAGCCCTGATTGCGGTGCCGTTTGGTCTGGTGATTATCCAGCCTGATCTTGGCACGTCGGCAATGTTGCTTGTAGGCAGTGTGGCAGTGATTTTTGTTGCGGGTATTCCAAAGCGCTTTATGGTGCTTCTGGCAGGGCTGGCCGTATTGATGATACCTGTTTTATGGTCTCAGCTATATGATTATCAGAAAGAACGTATTTTTACCTTTCTACAGCCTCAGAGCGACACGCTAGGCGCTGGCTATCAGATTGCGCAATCTAAAATTGCGCTTGGCTCTGGCGGGCTATTTGGCAAAGGGTTTTTGCAAGGCTCGCAAAGCCAGTTAAATTATCTGCCGGAAAAACAGACAGATTTTGTATTTACCATGATAGGCGAAGAATTTGGCTTTATTGGCAATCTTGCCATATTGCTGGCCTATTTCATCATTTTAATGTCGATATTGTTTATTGCGGTGAAGTGTAATAGCAGATTTTGCAGACTATCTGCGATTGGTGTATCGATCATGCTGTTTTTATATATTTTTGTGAATGTTGCTATGGTTACAGGGCTTTTGCCTGTGGTGGGGGCACCTTTGCCGCTAATCTCATATGGCGGAACAGCTATGTTGACAGTCTTTATTGGTCTGGGCATGGTGATCAACGCGGCGGTAAATAGCCGTGTCTCTGATAATGACCTGTTGAAATAGATTGTGTCTGATACACATCAGTAGATAGGTGATAGTAAGGTAAGCCAGAAAGGGTAAATTGGAATGTTCTACTTTTTTACGACACGTAAATGGATGTTGTGGAGCCTGTTAGGTGGCGCGTTTATCCTGTTCTCGACATGGTATCAGGTACAGCTAGACGTCAAAATCAATGAATGGTTTGGCGAATTTTATGATACCTTGCAAAAAGCACTGGCCGAACCAAATTCAGTGTCACTTGACGAGTTTGTTGGCTATCTATTCACCTTTCTAAAGGTTGCCAGCCTGTGGATCGTTATCGCGGTCATCACCAGCTTTTTTGTAAGCCATTGGCTGTTTCGCTGGCGTACCAGCATGGTTGAATATTACCACTCCATGTGGCGGCATGCCCGCAACATTGAAGGCGCCGCCCAGCGTGTTCAGGAAGATACGATTAAATTCAGCCGTATCATGGAAACATTGGGTGTTGGTCTGCTGGACAGCATCATGACCCTGGTTGCCTTTTTGCCTATTTTATACGGCCTGTCAAAACAGGTAACAGAATTGCCATGGATAGGGCCTGTTGACCATGCGCTTATCTGGGTAGCGATTTTATCTGCACTGGGCGGAACAGCATTGCTGGCCGCAGTAGGCGTAAAACTGCCCGGGATTGAATATGACCTGCAAAAAGAAGAGGCTGCCTATCGTAAAGAGCTGGTGCTAGGTGAAGATAATACCGCCTTTATGAAGCCGCCAACAATTGCAAGCCTGTTCAGTAATGTGCGCACCATTCACTATAAAAGCTATTTTCACTATCTATATTTCAATATCTGCAAATGGTCGTATTTTCAGGGGATGGTGATTGTGCCCTATATCGCGCTAGCGCCGACCATTGTTGCCGGTACGGTAACGCTTGGCGTGGTACAGCAGATTATCAGGGCATTTGGACGGGTTGAAGGCTCGCTTCAGTTCCTTGTGAAAAGCTGGGGTACAATTATTGAGCTTATCTCTGTGTGGAAACGTCTGCGTGAATTTGAACGGCAGATTAATCTGAGCAGAGAGTCAGACGGCGCAGAACCTCAGCCTAGCTGATGAGAAGCTAAAAAGGATGTTGTCGAATAGCGGTCAAGCATCGGAATTATTGTTACGCTGCCACCTGATGACGTGACTTCGTCAAACCCGACAACATCCTCAGCCTGATAATCGCCACCCTTGACAAGCAAATCAGGCTTGAGCTGTTTTATCAGCTTCAATGGCGTATCTTCATCAAAGGTAATTACAGCGTCAACAGATGTAAGGCTGGCAAGAATGGCCTGCCGTACCGATTGTGGCTGGACAGGACGATGCGCACCTTTTAGCTGTTTCACGCTTGCATCTGAATTTAGCCCGACCACCAGCCTGTCACAGGATGCGGCGGCCTGTTGAAGCAGTTCTATATGTCCCGGATGTATCAGATCAAAACAGCCATTGGTAAAGCCTATCGTCAATCCCTGTTTCTGCCAGTCTGATATTTGCGACTGCACCGCATCTGCTGATGGCACGTTATAGCCATGCGTATGTGTGGCCAGCAACTCGCCCGGACACAGGCTGGCTGTTCCCAGCTTTGAGACAACAAGAGAGGCGGCCAGATTGCCTACCTTTGCGGCATCAAGATTATCATGGGCTGTGGCAAGCATCGCCGCCATATAGGCAATAACCGTATCGCCTGCCCCTGAAACATCAAATACATCGCTGGCATGGGCTGAAATCTGGTGGCTGGTTTTGCCAGTGACCAGAACCATGCCGCGCGCACCAAGTGTTACCAGCATTGCACCGATGTTATGGGCTGTGAGAATATTTCGGGCAAACTGCTCAATCTCTGCAATAGAGGTGATAGCCTCACCCGCGGCAATCTGGATCTCTTTCAGATTTGGCGTGAGCATGTCTGCTCCGGCATAGATAGACAGATCAGCTGATTTCGGGTCAATAATCACCGGCACGTTATGCCTGTCTGCAAGGCTGATAATGTCTTTGATCAGCCCAGTTGTCAGGCATCCTTTGGCATAATCTGATAGAATGATTATCTTTGTGCTGTCAATCATCTGGCTGGCCAAGGCGGTGATATGCTCTGCCTGCTTTGCTGTGATAGCGCTCGTATCTTCAGTATCCAGACGCAGCAACTGCTGGTTTGAAGCCATAAATCTGGTTTTTGTGGTGGTAGGCTTTGCTTCGGATATAATCGGGTGAAAGGTGAATTGCGGCAGAAAAGACAGCGCATCTATCAGCAACTCTGCCTGCTCGTCCTCGCCGACAGCCCCTATCAGATTAACCGCACATCCCAGATGCGCAAGGTTACGGGCAACATTGGCCGCCCCGCCCGGCACACAGCTATCTTTGCGTTGCCGCAATACAGGGATAGGCGCTTCGGGGGAGATGCGGGTAACGTCACCAGTGACATATCTGTCAAGCATCACATCACCAATAACCAGAATACCAGTTGACTGGATTTTTTCTATCGCGCTGGTCAGAATATCTGAATCTGGCAGTGAAGAGCTGGTCATGACTGGCCCGTCTTTGTCTTTGATTTCATGCGTTTTGCGCCCTGTGTTATTGTGCGCTGTTCTGCGCGGGCAAGACTAAGCGCGTCAGCATCCACATTGCTGGTGATAACAGAGCCAGCGCCAATTAGCGCGTTATCGCCAATCTGGACAGGTGCCACCAGCGAGCTGTTCGAGCCGATAAATGCGCCAGCGCCAATAATGGTCTGATATTTATTCTGGCCGTCATAATTACAGGTTATTGTGCCAGCGCCAATATTGGCCTCTGCGCCAATCTGGCTGTCACCAAGATAGGAAAGGTGGCTTGCCTTTGCGCCTTTTTCAAGGTGGCTTTTCTTGATTTCAACAAAATTGCCAACTTTTACGTCAGCATCCAGCCTTGTACCGGGGCGCAATCTGGCAAATGGCCCCACTGTCACAGATTCGGCCAGCTCTGCGCCTTCAATATGGCTAAATCCCTTAATATGGCACCTGCTGGCAATCCGCACATCACGGCCAAAAAATACATTCGGCTCTATAAGCGTGTCGGCGCCTATTTGCGTATCATAGGCAAAGGTGACTGTCTGGGGCGCTATCATGCTCACGCCTGCGGCCAGATGCTGTGCGCGAAGCCGTTCCTGCATATGATGTTCTGCTGTTGCCAGCTGGGCTCTGTCATTAATGCCGGCAAGCTCTGATGCCTCAACCAGCTGGTAGCTGATTTCATGGCCTGCCTGATAGGCAAGGCTGACCATATCGGTCAGGTAATATTCCTGCTGGGCATTATCTGCGCCGATGGTTGGCAGAATGGTTTGAAACAGCCCTGCTTTGCCAGCCATGATTCCCCCATTTACATGGGTGATGGTTTTTTCATCCTGATTTGCATCAGATTCTTCAATTATGGCAACCAGCCTGCCAGATGCATCTGTTTTAAGCCTGCCATATCCGGTAGGTGGCTCTGTTTCAAAACCTGAAACACATAAATCTGTACCTGCTGTAATCTGCGAGATTAGCATCGCTATTGTGTCTGGCGTGATAAGCGGTGTATCTGCATATAGGATAATGACAGGGCGGTCTGCCGGCAATCTGTCAAGATGTGACTGGGCGGCGCGCACCGCATCTGCTGTGCCATTCTGCTGTTTCTGGATATATAGCGTTGAGTTGTCCGATATGGCATGTTGCAGCTCATCCTGTTCAGGGCTGGTAACCACCAGAATATCTGTGCATCCTGCCTGTGTGGCTGCGTCCATTACCCATAAGATAAGCGCTTTGCCAGCAATTTCATGCAGGGGTTTCGCACGCTCGGAGCGCATTCTTGTGCCTTTACCAGCGGCAAGTATAATGACAGTGAATTCCATGACCCTATATAGGCAAATTCTGTGTTCTGTGACAAGAAAATTGACCTGTAATTGCAGTCAGATGCCTATTTTGGGTGTGCTGTGGCTAAAATCACGAAAATATATCTGCGCAATTATCAACTATCAGATTCTCGTCTTTACAGGATAGAGTGAAACAGGCACATTATGCACCACAGAGATTATAGCCTGAAAACAGTATCATCATAGGAGCAGCCATGTGCGGCATTGTGGGAT
>WTJO01000129.1 GCA_011524805.1 Alphaproteobacteria bacterium | reverse complement strand
GACCATCGAAATATAGGCATGAATTTCAGAGGCTATCGAGGCTGTTGACCCATTCCCCTGTTCGCACCTTTCCGCATGCATCACAATACTCAGCATGCGATTGCAAAATGCACTATCTTTCGCATTTGTACCTGAGCCTGTAAGCGCACCTGCCAGAAGCTCGCAGGCAATGCCAAGCCCTGAGCCCTTATGCTCTCCAAAGGTTTGAATAGCACCTGAACCTGCGCGCGGATCAGGCACATCAGCCTCTGCAGTTTCGCCATAAATTGTGGCAGGCAGGTCTGAATCCTGCCCCTGCCCGTCAACCATCGCATCTGGCGGCAGGTGCGAGCCTGTTTTCTGGCTGACCAGAATTTTACCCTCGGCAACACGACTGGTCGCAAAATCAAGAATGAAATCACCATCGCTATTTGGCACTCCAATCGCGACTGGCGCAGTAGATAAACAGGCCTCTTTACTGCCGAATGGCGCAACAATCCGCGAGCCTGCGACATTAACAAAATGGATAGAAATATAGCCTTTTTCTGCAAGATATTCTGCCCATGCGCCTATCCTGCCAAGATGGCCTGCATGGCGAAGGCCAATCATGGCAAGGCCTGTCTCTGACGCCAGCCTGTCTGCCTCATCAACCAGATGATGGCCAAGCACCTGACCAAAGCTAAACTGCCCGTCAAGCAACATCAGATTGCCGCTTTGGGTTATTACCTCATAGGCGCATGCGGGGCGGACAGTCTGGCTGGCAATATAGTCTATATAACGTGGCACCCTTACAATACCGTGGCTGGGGTGGCCTGATGCATCTGCATCTACCAGATTTTCAGCGATCAGTCTGGCCTCAGATGCCGGACAGCCAGCCGCAGTAAATATCTCCGAAAGCCAGTCATCAATTACGGCACTAGATAAAATTGGCATAGATTTCCCCAGACATCTAAGATATGCGTTTACGTATTATAATGCAGAAAATTCTTTTTATTTTTGGATGCGATATACTCGCCTGCTTCAATTGGCTGAAACTCGCCTTTACCGGTTTGTGCAAAAGCCGCACTATCCACCACGGCATCACTATCAGGGTCATGGAATACCGGTATCGAGAAACGGGTCTGTGATGATCTGTTGATCACCCTGTGCAGGGTTGAGACAAGCTGTCCATTTGTCCAGCGTTCCAGCAAATCCCCGATATTGCACACAAAGCTATTTTCAAGCGGTGGTGCCTCTATCCATTCACCTGATCTGTTTTGCACCTGAAGCCCGCCAAGATGATCCTGTGACAATATTGTAAGCACGCCAAAATCGGTATGTTCGGCAGCACCAAAGCGGAGCGCTTCTGCATCATCTATCACAGAGGGCGGATAGCACACCACCTGTCCACGCCCAAGCGAGTGCTGATAATATTGCTCAAAGAAATCGGCAGGCTTGCCAAGGCCACAGGCAATAGCAGATAACAGAAGCGTGCCCAGTTCCATGACCTGCTCGTAATAGGGCAGAAGATTGGCCCGAAAGGCAGGACAGACATTATCAGGCCATTGATTGGGCGCAACCATCCTAAGATTTCTGGCCAGTAACGCGTCATCAGGCTCACGTCCCCAGAAAAACACTTCCTTGGCATCTGATGCAACAGACCCTTCCAATCTGGTAAGCCCCTGCGCCATCCAGCCCCGCTGATGCTGATTTACCGCTATGCTAGCCTTGTTGTCTGCATCAAGGCTAAAAAATTCAGCTGCCGCCGCAAATGCATCTGCCCGAAGCTGTGGCGATATGCCATGATCAACAATATAGAAAAACCCGACATTACCCGCTGCCTTCACAATCGCCTCACCACAATTATGCAACTGACCAGGGCGCGAGATATTGGCAACAGAAATTACCGGAATTTCAGAAAAATCAACTGTCTTTGCCGATGCATATTCATACATGCCAGCCTCTATTCTTAACGGTGAGGTACAGCGAAATATTGTGCTCATAAATAAGCAGGTTTGACAAGACCTGTGATGTGGGATTCAACAATTTGAAGTAAATCTATAATCTCGCCTGAAAATATTTTTCGGATGGCCGGCTTATAGACAGATAAATTGGTACATTCCAGCAAAATAGCGTGAATATCATTTTCCTGCAGGAACGGCACCATTTGGTCTATCACCTGACGAGTGGCAAGCTCAACATCAAGCTGCGGGCTATTCTGGCGAATGGTCTGATACAGGTGCGAGTCTGTATCCAGCCCCATTACCGGCCCCTGAAAACTGCCAAGATAGGGGCGATATAAGGCAGAATTAAGCACCTGTGCATCAAAGCTGACAACCAGAATCTGATTATCATCATAGCGCATACGTAATTCGGGCAGCGCAATCAGGGACGAGCTGAAAAATTGACTTTGCGCAGACAGATATGTGCTATCTGCCAGCATATCCTGCCAGTAAATCATGAAGCCGCAAGAGGTAATAATTAGAGGCTCTGTCGAACGCTGAAGCGCATCGGTAAAACCCGAAATATCATAATTATCAGGCCTGATAGACACAATATCCCGAACAAATGCCTGCGGGATAATCTCTATGATGGGGGGCTGAAGATAGCTATCTGCCGAGGCGATATCACCTGCCGGACGCGGAAAGCCGGTATCTAGTTGCAAGATACGAAGCTTTGCCATTACAGACTCCCGAATTTGCGCGGCTAGCTATTATTCTGGCGTACAGTCTCAGGCAGCCATGTAGCCAGTTCCGGCCAGACAACAATAATTATCACCATCAGCACCATCAGCCCGACCATCGGAATAGCTGTTTTGGCAATATAGGATATTTCATGCTTGGTCATGCCCTGCAACACAAACAGATTAAACCCGATAGGCGGGGTTACCTGCGCCATCTCGACAACAATCACAATGAAAATACCAAACCAGATTACATCAATCCCTGCCTGTCTTATCATCGGCTCGACAATTGCCATTGTCAGCACAACAGACGAGATGCCATCTAGAAACATGCCCAGAATAATGTAAAAAATCGTCAATGCGGCTATCAGCACCAGAGGAGACAGGTCAAGAGAGTCGATAAAGCCGGCAAGCGCGCGTGGCAGGCCTGTAAACCCCATAGACAGAGACAAAAATGATGCGCCCATCAAAATCAGGGCAATCATAGCAGAGGTGCGCGTTGCCCCCATCAGGCTAGCCGAAAAGCTCTTCCAGTTAAGTGAGCCCTGCCCCATCGCAAGTGCAAGCGCTCCAATCACGCCCACAGCCGCCGCCTCTGTTGCAGTTGCCCAGCCAAAATACATTGAGCCAATAACCACAATCACCAGCATGATGACAGGAATCAGAAATCTGCTTTCTTTTACAATCTGCCCAAAGCTCTTTACCTCGACATTCTGTGGGCGCTCGGCAGGACGGAAATAATGCCATGCCACAATATAGGCCATAAACAGGCTGGCAAGCACCAACCCCGGTATCACACCTGCCATAAATAGCTTGGTAATAGATTCGTTAATCGTCACCCCATACACAATCAGCGTAAGCGAGGGCGGTATCATTAGCCCCAGAGTAGCCGCACCGGCAAGCGTCCCAATAATCATATATTCAGGATAGCCACGCGCCCGCAATTCGGGGATAGACATTTTCCCAACTGTGGTAAGGGTGGCCGCAGATGAGCCCGAGACTGCGGCAAATAGCGTACAGCCGGCAATATTGGTATGAAGCAAGCCACCCGGAAGCCGGCTCATCCATGGTGAGAGCCCTCTGAACATATCTTCTGACAGCCGCGTTCGATATAAAATCTCGCCCATCCAGATAAATAGCGGCAAAGCCGTCAGCGTCCAGCTAGACGCGCCTGTCCAGATAGTTGTAATCATCGCATCACCTGCCGGACGGGAGGTAAATAGCTCCATCCCTACCCATGCAACCCCGACCAGTGCCAGCCCTACCCAGACAGAACTGCCAAGCAGGAAAAACAAGACAAACAAAAACAGCACGGTTGCATATAGCTCAGTCATTCTACTGTCTCCGAGGTAATCTCCGATGCGCCTGTTACCACCAGCCTGATGAAATGATCCCATAGACAGATGGCTAGCAGGACAGTACCAATAGACATGGCAATCTGGGGCACCCAGACGGGCGTGTAAATCCATTCGCCAGATACCTTGTCCAGCTGGTCAGCCCATGACAGGGGCGAGGTTGCAAACAGGGATAAAATATACACCAGCATGTCTGGCACCTGATCCTGACCTTGGGTTCGGTCATTCAGCATTTCGGACATAAAATTTGTTTTGATGGCAAATCGAGCAAAATAGGTTGCGGTAATCGCGGCTACCATCATCGCAAAGGCATCAAGCCAGAACCGCGTAAATCTGTTTAGATTAAGAAAAATTGATACTCTGATATGTGCGCCTCTGCTTAAAGCATGTGCCAGCGCAAAAAAAGATGTCGCCGCCATCGCATAGCCGGCAAATTCGGTAGAGCCTTCAAAGGTAAAACCAGTCCATCTCGCTATCATCTGAACAACAATGATAAGCAGAATACTGACCATGAAACAGGCAGCAACAACACCAAATCCAAAATACAGCCTGTCCAGCATTCGCCATATATTCCGCAGATAGGATAAGCTTTGCTGGCGGAAAATAACCAGAATTACAGCTAATAACACAGGTGCGCAAAACAGCCAGAACCACAAAGGCAGGCCTAGCATATCTGGCCAGTCTTTAATCATCTAAGCCCCCCAATCGGCAGTGAAACGCTATCCTCCGGCTATCTAATAGCCAGAGGATAGACGTGGTAGATGATTACATCTTGTTATAGGCATCAACAATGGCTTTGCCATCTGCACCGACTGAATCTAGCCAGTCTGCCTGCATCTTGGCACCAATTGCTTTCAGTTCTTTCAGGAATCCAGGTCCGGCATCTTCTACTTTCATGCCATTGGCTTCAAGCTGCTCAAAATACCAGTTTGCCAGTTCAGCCGACTTGGCAGAACAGGCAGCACCTGTTTCATCAGCGGCCTTATGCAGAGCCGAGCGAATATCATTGCTCAGACCTTCATAAATGCCTTTATTGATGATGACATAGTTGCGCGGCAGCCATGCATTCACCTTGTAATAATGTGTCAGATGTTCCCAGACTTTTCTGTCATAGCCTGTTGAGCCAGACGAGATAAAGGCTTCTGCAACGCCAGTGGCAAGTGCCTGACTTAGTTCTGCGGCTTCAACCTGAACAGGCAACATGCCCAGTTCTTTTGCGAAGGTTGCGGTTGCAGCATTGTAAGACCGGAATTTAATACCTTGGGTATCTGCACTGGACATAACCGGCTTCTTGAAATAGAAACCCTGACCTGGCCATGGGCAGGTATATAGTGCAACAAGGTTAAGATCTGCCAGCTGGGCATTTACCTTATCTTTTGCCGCCGCCCACAACTTGTCATTATCTGCATAGGTTGTTGCCAGAAATGGCAGATTATCCCAGCCTAGCAAAGGTGCTTCATTGGCATGTGCTGACATAAACCGCTCACCGATAGGTGCCTGACCTGTCTGGACAGCACGCTTAATCTCGCCGCCCTTAAATAGTGAACCACCCGGATGCGTGGTGATTTCCAGCGCGCCATTTGTGTATTTCTTTACCTTCTCGGCAAAGATTACACCATGTTCTGAATGGAAGTTTGTGGCCGCATATGCCATTGGCATATCCCACTTTTCGGCAAATGCCTGAGAGGACATCATCATAGCGACAGCAGTTGCCGCCATCAGTTTGATATTCTGTTTCATCTGTTTCCCTCCTTAAAGCAAACTTAGCGATGTGTTTCGAGACGAGCTAACCAGCTAGTTAAACCTGTTTGTATGATATGGTGACACATCTACAGAGGAACCATCTTGTGATATAAGCTCTGATATAATTCGGCCAGTTTTTGCGCCCCCTGTCAAGCCAAGGTGCTGATGTCCAAAAGCCGTAAACAGATTTTCATTGCCGGTGATACTGCCAATCATTGGCAGAGAATCTACCAACGCTGGCCGGTGACCAAGCCAGTCAATCTGGCTATCATAGTTTAGCTCTGAAAACAGGCTCTGGATATGATGTGACAGCATCTTTAAAGGCGCCTCGCGCTTGCCTGCCTCTAGACCAGCAAATTCAACCACACCTGCGCATCTGATCCGGCCATTCATGGGGGTTACGGCAAATTTACCGCCCACCACCATCATTGAATTTTTAGGATATAGCTCAGGATTTACAAGTTCGATATGATAGCCACGTTCACTTTCCATCGGCACACGAATACCAAATTTCTGCAATAGCGGCTTTGACCATACACCTGTGGTAAGCGCTATCTTATCTGCGCCCATCTCGCCTTTATCTGTTATCAAAATGGCGCGACCTGAGCTATCCTGACGCAAGTCTGTTACGGTTGCCAGTTCAAGCTGGCCGCCTTCGGCTTCAAAATGTTTTGCCAGCGCCTGAACATAGGCACCGGGGTCTGATATGCGCCCATGCTGGCTGCATCTAACCACAGTAGCAAATTTGCCGTCATAAATGGGGTCTATTTTGCCATAGGCTTTTCCGGCCATAACGTCAAAATCAACGTTCCATTCCCGACGCAGATCCCATGCAATCGCATCTGCCAGAAAATCCTGATTGTCTGCATAACCAAAACAGTAATCTGTATCTTCGATAAACTGCTCGGCACCTGTGCCCTTTGCCAGAGCGCGATGCTGGCTAACCGTATCATGCACCAGAGGTGCCATGCCTTTGGCATATAACCTGACATCTTCATAATTACATTTGCCAAGATATTCTGCCAGAAACGGCAATAATCTGGGAAAATACCCTGCCCTCAGGAAAAGAGGCGAGAATTTATCCAGTAGCATGAAGGGCGCTTTTTTCACCAGCCCCGGCATGGTTACAGGCGTAAGACCAGAGGCGGCCAGCACGCCGGCATTGCCATGGGATGTGCCAGAGGCAGGCCCCTGCCTGTCAACCAGCGTTACTTTATATCCTGCGCGTTGAAGCCAAATAGCTGTTGAAACGCCAACAATACCCGCGCCTGCTACAATAACCTGTTCCATCTTCCCCTAAGCCCGTGCCAAAATGTCTGCTTACATATCAGATGGCCTTATCTGGTTGCCAAAAACATCTGTGCAATATTGGCGCATTGGGGCGCATGAAATTATCCCTTGCCACGCCATGGAATAAGAATAGCGATTGCCTTGCGAACAACAAGATCAAAAAACAGTCCAAGCAGACCCATAATCAGGATCGTAACCCATATCAGCTCATAGTCAGATACTGTTCTGGCCACATTTTCAATGAAGCCAATGCCTGTGGTGCCCGCCAGCATTTCTGCGGCCACCAATGTTCCCCAGCACACCCCGATGGAAATCCTGACCCCTGTCAGAATTTCAGGCAGTGCATTTGGCAAAATAACGTAACGTACAATCTGGCGCTGTGTTGCACCAAGTGAATGTGCTGCCCTGATTTTCGATAGCTGTGTTCCAGATGCACCTGTTCTGGCAGAAATTACCATAATGGCAAAGGCCACCATAAATAGCAGGAATATTTTACCATCATCCTGAATCCCGAAGATTGTCAGAATAAGTGGTGCCCATGCAAGCGGTGGTACTGGCCGGTAAAGTTCAATGAGCGGATCAAAGAATGATTTGAAGAACCGCGATACGCCCATGAATATGCCCAAAGGCACACCAAGCACAATGCCAAACATCATGGCGATAATCACACGGAACATTGAATCCCAGATATGACCATCCAGCATCGGAATCGCCCCCAGATAGACATCACCGCTGGCAAAGGCCAGTAACCTGTCTTTAACGGTACGGTCAAACTCACCATCTGTGTTGTGGGTGCCATACTGACCCGGCAACATGTCTACAAGCCCGTCAGGTATGAAAAAATCGACAAGGTCAGCAATTTCCAGCCATTTCCACCATAATAAGGTAGTGCCCTTAAAGCCGCCGCCAGACTCTAGGTCTGGGCTGGCCAGACGGCCAAATTTGGCGACAACATCCGTTGGTTTTGGCAACCATCTGCTAGAGCCCTGCTCAACACATAGGGTTTTTGATTTCACAACTGTGCCGCCCGGCATGAATATCGCCTCGACAAAAGACAATCCGCCCTTTGCGTCTGCGATTGAGTCGTATAGTGAAATCACAGCCTGATTCACGCCTGTCAGCGATGTAGACGGGAATATCGTGCCATCATCAAGCCGGCGGAAAATACGTTCAACAGATTTCACATAGCTGTTACGCGCGGCGACCTCATCTTCCGAACCTGAAAATGCCTTATTCGCCTGTTTCAGCGCATCAATCCGTGATTTGGTCTGGTCTATCAGCTGTTTGGCGTCATCAGGCAGATTACGCAACTTCAGAAACGCATCCGAAATTTGCTTTGCTTCGGCCGATACCGCATCATACATCATCCCGCGGGCTGTCTTTGGCAACAGGCCAATCTCGGTATCATCAACGCCCCAGCGCGGCTGTGCCAATGCTTCTGCTGTAGGCGCCAACCCTGCATATCCGGCATCAAGCTGTGTTTTCAGGTCTGATAGCCTCAACCTGATAACATCCAGCCCGTCTACTACTGCCTTGTCCTGATATTGCTCATTTGACAGAATTGAAATTAGGCTGCGAGACGCATCAATGATGGCGAGCAATTCAGACCGTTCTGACGCACTGAACACAGCTTGCGGCAATGCGCCTTCAACCTGCGCGAGCTGCTGGCTATTTCGCACGACAAGCGTGGTCGATTTGAAATAGCGCGAAGATATAGGCAGAGAGGCGTTAACTGGCGAAAGTGCCTCGTCAATTTTGGCGATTTGACATACTTCATTGGCTGCAGTCGGGAAAAAGGCGCGTGCCATCCCCCATGAATAATAAAACCAGACAAGCATCAGCGCAGACACACCGCACACTGCCCAGTACCAGCCGCCCAGCGTTCTTTCGGGATCGCCAAATACCTGTTCTTTGGCCAGTCTGCGTGACTGTTTATATCCGTATATTATCGACCAGATAAAACTGGCCGCCAGTGCCAGAATAAGAATAGCGGCAATATCCGCCCTATGATCGGAAATCCAGTTAAACATTCCCCATGATCTCCTCTTCCATATCCCAGATCATGCTCAGAATTTCTTCTCTGATAGTGCTAAAGTCGGTCTGCTGTTTGATATCTCTTAGACTTTTGCTCAGCCCCTGCTCTGCGAAGGGAAGATCATATTCACGGTGAATCCTGCCAGGACGCGGTGCCATCACAAATAGACGCTCGCCAAGTAACAGCGCTTCTTCAACAGAATGGGTTATGATAATAATTGTTTTTCCGGTTTCTTTCCACAGCTCAAGAATCAGAGACTGCATTTTTTCCCGCGTTAGCGCATCAAGCGCACCAAGCGGCTCATCCATCAGAATCAGATCAGGATTATTTACCAGACATCTGGCAAGGGCTACCCGTTGCTGCATACCGCCCGAAAGCTGATAGGTAGGCGTTTCCGCAAATCCGTTCAGCCCCACAATATTCAGCCATTTATCTACTTCGGCTTTGGTACTTTTAACATCATGATTCTGCATCCGGAGGCCAAAATTGACATTATCTGCCACAGATAGCCATTCAAATAATGCACCTTGCTGAAACACCATCCCGCGTTCAGGCCCCGGACTGTCAATCAGCTTTCCGCCGAGATCAAGCTGGCCACCTGTTGGTTTTAAGAATCCGGCAATCATATTCAGCAAGGTAGTCTTGCCACATCCTGATGGTCCCAGAACAGATAATAATTCGCCCTGTTTCAGCGTAAAATTAATATCTTTAAGTGCTTCTACAACAGCGCCTGTTTGCGGGTTGTTGAAGCTCATAGACAAATTTTTGCAGGTGAGTTCAGCCATGGTATTTTAGATACCCTCACAAAAAAATAAGAAAAAACAAGGCCCGGATGGGCCTTGTTCATATGTTAGACTATTCAACCTTACTGCAGGAATGAGCCATCGATTGCTCTGCCAACAGAGCCTTTATAGTTTGAAATATTCGTCTTCACGAATACCGCACCTAAAGATTCTGCGGCCGCAGCAGCTTCACCATTATTACCGAAGAACTTTGTTGTCTGTTCTTCAACAGATGGGAAAACGAAGCCAGCCATCTGATTCTGTGTTGTGGTGAAATCCATACCGGCATCACTAGCCACTTTGCGGATTTGCTCAGGTGTCGCCTTCCATGCAGCATTCGCTTCTTCTGTTACTTCAAGGAATGTGCTTACCAGATCAGGATTTTCTGTAGCAAATTTCTCTGTTACAGACACAACGTCAAATGAGCCGATGCCAGCATCTGACTTTTCCTTTGACGACATGATAGGTGTACCAACTTCGCCAGCAGCCTTTGCTGATGCGCCGCCAAAGATACAGGCCATATCAACAGAACCGTCAGCAAGTGACACAGCACCGTCAGGTGGCGCCTGATCAACGATTGTCATGGTTGATGTGTCAACGTCCAGCGCAGCCATCTGCTTGCGGAACGAGAAGTCAGCCATGGTGTTCAACGGAACAGCCACTGTCTTGCCTTCAAGTTCTGATGCGTTTGCAGACGAGATGCCCAGATCATTTTTCACAAAACAGTCATTGGCTTCATATACAACAGCGATACCAACCATCTTCAATGGCGCACCCTGCTGGATAGCTGTAACGAATGGTGCCAGACCCTGTGAATAGGCGATATCAATATCACCAGCCAGCATGGCTTCTGTCATTGCAACGCCTGTTGAGAAATCTGTCCAGTTTACATCAACACCCATAGCTTCGTCATATACTTTGTCGACTTTGGCTATCTGGTTCGGAGTTGCCCATTCCAGAAAGAATGCAACATTTACGCTATCAGCAGCCTGAACTGCTGATGCCATGGCAACACATTGCAGACCAACAGCGGCAGCAACAGCACCTTTAATCAATTTTTTCATAGTTTTCTCCTCACTATATAAGATTGTTAAGATACAGCATTGATGTTTCACCGCTACTGAACCCTCATTGCTGAAAATGTTGCAGAAATAAATGACTCTTGCAAGTAATCTCCCAAAATTTATCAGAGTTTGAGCATTTGATGCGCAAAAAGACAAAAACTAAGAAGATAATGTTGGCAATGACAGCCTGTCAGCAACACCAAATTTTTCAAGAATCGCCTGAATTTCACCTGAACTCAACAACTCCTCTAGCACCTTGTTAATCAAGGGTAAAGCCTGTTCGTTGCGTTTGCTTATACCGACCGACTGTTTGATCGCGGTAAAGGGCGCGTTGATAATCTGATAGCCTTCGGCATTATCTGCAATCAGTTTGGGCTTGAGGCTGGCAAGCACATCGCCTTCTCCTGAATAGAATCTGTCATGTGATTCCTGAATAGAGTCGACACGGAGATAGCGCGCCTTGGTAAAATTTTCTTTCAGCCATAAATCATATGCGCTTCTGTCATACAGGATGATGGTCACATCAGGGCTGTTCATCTGCTGATTTTCTGTCAGTGCCGAGCCAGCCCGCACCTGAAAATTCGCATCAATTAGAATATAAGGCTGTGAGAATGAAATATGGGTTGCGCGCTCAGGCTCAAAGGCAATATTGGCGATATCCCACATATCGTCATTGACTGCGTCTGCCAACACGCCCGGACTGTCGAACAATACCAGTTCAACATCAACGTCCAGCGCGCTTGCCAATGCACGCGCAACTGATGGCGATAATCCGTCCGGCCTACCAGTTGAATCTGTCGCAGATACAAGCAGAAAATTGCTCATATTGATGCCAGCGCGAAGCGTGCCTGTGGGGGCAAGCACCGAACGTGCCTCGTTTATATCCATAATAGATGTCCTTAAAGCCCTGATGTGATATGATAAAAATACCCTAACCTAAACGCACAACACAATCCACCCGCACCTTATGTAAGGGGCGAGGTACGTGTTGCATCTTGTTAGCTGAAAAGATGGCATCCCGTACGGGATTCGAACCCGTGTTGCCGCCGTGAAAGGGCGGTGTCCTAAACCACTAGACGAACGGGACGCAAGCGGTATGGGCATGTGATACCTAAATCACCATGGGAAATCAAGAATGAAAACCAATTTTCATGATTTTTTTAGATTCTGGAATTTTAGCCTCCACTTCTGAGGCTTGCCATGCTCAAAAGGCTGGCTGGACAGCGATATCCTCTATCATAAACTGGACAGCATCGCCTCCACGATAGCTATCTTTCTGCACCCTGCCAACAAGCTGGAAAACACCCTCTACCCCCTGCTGTTTAAGCGTCTGGCCAAGAGGGGTATCCGCACAATGAAACATAATAGCGCGCAATGGCGGGGCAGTGCTATCATCGATACTAACAGACAGATGCTGTTTTTCAGCGCCTATCCAGCGCAGATTCTTTAGCCTGCAATGAGTGATACGAAAGCGCGGCTCGGCAAATTCCACTCCGAACGGGCCAATATCATCAAGCCAGCCCACCAACCCAATATTGATTCCACCAACTGTAATATCAGCACCGATAATATGTTCTTTTTGCGGTATGCCCTGCGCGGTGAAATGCGCCTGTGCTTCTGTTTCAAGATATTGATAAAATGCATCCAGCTTGTCTTTTTCAATGCCAAGCCCTGCTGCCATATCATGACCGCCACCTGAGACAAGTAATTCTTTCTGATAGCCAGCCAGCACTGCATTACCAAGAGAAAAGCCGGCAAGTGACCTGCCAGACCCTTTGCCTGTACCTGCCTCATCAAAACTAATCACAACACTGACTTTGTTGAATTTTTCCTTGAGGCGGCCAGCAACTATGCCAATTACCCCCTCATTCCAGCCAGTGCCTGACACTACCAGCACTGCCCTGTCAGGATTATCCTGCAAAAGGGCATAGGCCTGATCCTCTGCCTGTTGACGAATGTCGCTTTCAATAGATTTGCGCTGTGTGTTCAACTCGTCCAGACGCCATGCAAGTGTAGCCGCAATATCTGCATCAGGGGCACATAATAGCTGCACCCCGATTGACGACTGCCCCAACCGCCCGCCAGCATTTATTCTTGGGCCCAGCATAAAGCCAAGCGTGTAGACAGACGGGATATGGTCAACCCGCGCAACATCCATCAATGTTTTTATGCCGATATTGCGGCGCTGCGCCATTACCTTTAACCCCTGCCGCACAAAAGCACGGTTGACCGAGATAAGCGGCATTACATCACATATGGTTGCAAGTGCTACCAAATCCAGATAATTCAGCATATTGACTGGCTGGCCACTTACAGGCTCTATGCCTCTGTTCCGACATTCGCGCACCACGCCGGCAAGTACCAGAAAACTCACCCCCGCCGCACATAGATAGCCAAGCCCGCTATCATCATCCAGCCGGTTCGGATTAACCACAGATTTTGCCTTAGGCAGGCTTGGCCCTGCTTTATGGTGATCAACCACAATCACCGGCAAACCTGCATCCGAGGCCGCCTGCAATGGCGCATGCGCTGTGATCCCGCAATCAACCGTGATAAGCAGCTCTGCGCCCTGTTGAGACAGGCTGGTTAGGGCAGCTTCATTAGGCCCATAGCCTTCTGAAAACCTGTCCGGAATGTGACAATATACAGGCACGCCATACTGACCAAGACACAGGCTAAACAGCGCCGCAGAACAGGCTCCATCAACATCATAATCACCAAACAGCCCTATTGGCTGTTTTCGTTCAATATAGTCACATATCAGCGTTATCGCTGCCTCGGCATCTTTCAGCACAAACGGGTCTGGCAATATATCCCGCAAGCGGGGCTCAAGAAAATTGTCCAGTGTCTGCGAGGTGATGCCATGTCTGGCAATAAAGCGGCACAGGCTAAGCGGCATTTTTGAGGCTTGTGAGATGCCGGTTGCGCGGCGTTCGGTTTCATCATCACTGAACGTGCTGTCCTGCACCACCCAGCGTGCAGAAGACAGGGACTGTTCGACAAGCGCAGTCATCTTATCTCAGTTCATTCGCATCAATAATTGATAACACCATAATATTACCTGTAACAAAATCAGCTTTGGCCAGTCTGGCCTGCGCTTTTTCAATCGCTTCAAGCGAGGTTTGATGGGTTGTCATCACAAGCGTCACAGTATCAGCTTTCGGCTGGCCACGTTGCAACATTGATTCAACCGAAATATCCAGTTCCTTCAGTATCGCCGTAATGTCAGATAGCACCCCTGCCCTGTCAGATACCAGCATTCTGATGTAGAATTTTGATATTTGCTTTGCAGCAGAAATTTCAGGCGCATCTTCCAGCCTGTCCGTACTTACGCCAAATACAGGGGCTGTGCGGTGATGGGCAATATCTATCAGGTCTGACAATACCGCAGACGCTGTGGGTCCTGCCCCTGCGCCGGGCCCCGAACAATTAATGATATTTACTGGTTCTGCCTCTACGCATACGGCATTCATTGCCCCGTTAATATGGGCAATTGCGTGGCTGTTTGATATCAAACATGGCTGAACCGAGCGCATACCGCCCCGCTCGGCAATGCCAAGCAATTTGATGGTGTAGTCAAATTCGCCCGCAAAGGCGATATCTGCTTTATCTATCGCTCTGATACCTTTGCACTGCACCGCATCAAAGCTGATTTTCTCGCCAAAACCAAGTGCGGCAAGAATAGCCAGCTTATGGGCTGCATCAACACCGTCAATATCAAAGCTGGGATCAGCTTCTGCAAATCCCTTTTCCTGAGCTTCTGCAAGCACATCGGCAAAGGGGCGGCCAGTGGCTGTCATTTCGGACAGGATGAAATTGCTGGTTCCGTTCAAAATGCCTGTAATGCGCGTTAGATGGTTTGCCGCCAGCCCTTCTCTGATAAGCTTAAGCGCAGGAATACCGCCTGCGACACCTGCTTCGAATAACAGGCTGACATTCTGTGTTTCTGCCAGTTCTGCCAGTGCAAAGCCGTGATGGGCTATCATTGCCTTATTGGCTGTCACAACATGCTTTCCTGCCCTGAGCGCAGACGATACCAACTCAAGCGCAATCCCGTCCGAACCGCCGATTAACTCGACAATAATGTCAATATCATCACGAGCGGCCAGTTCACGCGCATCATCATGCCAGTCAATGCCGTCAAGAGAAAATCCTCTATCTGCGTCTTTGTTACGGGCAGATACAGCCCTTAGCGACAGGTCTGTACCATTCTGGGCATGTAGTGGCGATAGCAGAAGCTGAGCTGTTTTTGCCCCTACAACACCTAGCCCTGCGATGCCGATATTCATCTGCGCCATGTCTACCTCTGCATGTCAAATTTTGTCAAAACCTTCAGGCATGATTAATCACTTCGCTCCCCTATTGCAAGCCTTAGAGAATATCTAATTAAAAAGAAAATAGATAAGTCTTTCTAATCTGCAAAAATTGTGACGTTTTCGAAAAACACTTTGTGTAAAAAGACATGTTTTGTTGTGTAATTATCTGATAATGGATATCTGCGTTGTTATGCATCATAACTGGAATCTATGGGGAACTGGGGAAAATGTCTCAAACACAAACAACACTATCAGCATCTGAAACATTGCCGCAATATGCCCAGACTGTAATCATTGGTGGCGGGTCTATTGGCTGTTCGATAGCGTGGCATCTTGCCAAAGACGGCATGACAGACGTGGTATTGCTGGAAAAAAACGAGCTGACCTCTGGCTCAACATGGCATGCGGCTGGCAACTGCCCGAATTTTGTTGGCTCATGGACTGTTATGAAAATGCAGCATTATTCGACCGAACTGTATCGCAAACTAGGCGAATTGACAGACTATCCAATGAATTACCATGTTACAGGGTCTGTCAGGCTGGCGCACTCCCGTCAGAGAATGGAAGAGTTTGAACATGTGCGCTCCATGGGTAAGCAGATGGGCTTTTCAATGGAGATGATGTCCAATCAGGACATGAAAGATGTATATCCTTTTCTTGAAACACATGATTTGGAAGGTGGGCTGTGGGATAGCACCGATGGCGATATTGACCCTGCACAGCTATCACAGGCATTTGCCAAGGGCGCCCGTGATCTGGGCGCAAAGATTGTCAGATTCTGCCCTGTTACCAACGTCACACGTGATGACGCAAACGATGAATGGCAAATAACAACACCGCGAGGCGAGATCAGATGCCAGTATGTTGTCAATGCAGCAGGCTACCGTGCTGCAGAGCTTGGCAAAATGTTTGGCCGGGATGTGCCCTGCATTTCACTTGCCCATCAATATCTGATCACAGAATCTATTGGCGAGCTGTCAAATCGTGATAAAAAACTGCCCCTGTTACGTGACCCGGATAGTTCGTATTATCTTCGGCAGGAAAAAGACGGGCTGTTGCTGGGGCCATATGAGAAAAACTGTAAAGCCCACTGGGTGAGCGCAGATGACCAGATGCCAGAAGATTTTTCCTTCCAGCTTTATCCCGATGATCTGGAACGGCTGGAATGGTATATTGAAGATGCCTGTGCACGTGTGCCGATACTTGGCACAGCAGGTATCACCCGTGTTGTAAATGGCCCTATTCCCTACACGCCAGATGGACTGCCGCTTATCGGGCCTATGCCGGGCGTTAAAAATGCCTTTGAAGCCTGTGTATTTACCTTTGGCATCGTACAGGCTGGCGGGGCTGGCAAGCTGATGTCGGAATGGATTATCGAAGGCGAGACAGAGACAGATAGCTGGGCTGTAGACCCACGCCGCTTTACAGATCATGTTGATTCTGCCTATGCCGAGGCCAAGGCGATAGAAGTCTATTCACATGAATATGCGATACACTTCCCGCATATTCAATGGCCTGCCGGACGCGATGTAAAGACAGGTGCCTTTCATGACTGGCATATAAAGCAGGGCGCAGAGATGGGCGTCTATGGCGGCTGGGAACGCGCCGAATATTATCCGGACAGCGATTTCACTCCGGAACAAATCACAAACTATGATCACCAGCCCTTCTTTGACATTGTCGGGGCTGAATGCGCCCATGTGCAGCAACATGTCGGGATGCTGGATTTACCCGGATTTTCCCGCTATGAGGTGTCAGGTGACGGCGCGGCGGCCTTTCTGGACAGGCTTATGACCAATAAACTGCCTGCGACTGGCAGAACCGGTCTTGCCTATTTTGCGTCAGAAAAGGGCAAAATCCTCTCAGAGCTATCTGTTTCCCGCTTTGATGATAATCATTTCTGGCTAATTGCCGGTGCTGGCGCCTACTGGCATGACCGTGATGCGCTATTTGCCCATATACCAGAAGATGGCAGTGTCACTATTACCGACAAAACAAGGGAATTTTCAACCTTGCTAATTACGGGGCCAAAGGCACGCGCCCTGCTATCTGCTATTTCTGATGCCGATTTCAGTGCTGATAATTTTGGCTGGTTGACACATCAGACAATTACAATAGCAGGTGCAGAGCTAACCGCCATTCGTGTGTCATTTACGGGCGAGTTAGGCTGGGAGCTTCATATCCCCTATCAACATAGCCAGCCAGTATTTGATGCGGTAATAGAGGCTGGTAAGGCTGTCAATCTGAAACCGTTTGGCATGCTTGCGCTTGATTCCATGCGTCTTGAAAAAGGCTATCGCTCATGGAAAGGCGACCTTACCTCGGATTATAACATGTTTGATGCAGGGCTTGGCCGGTGGGTGCATCTGTCAAAAGAGGCGTTTGTCGGAAAACAGGCTCTGACAGAGCTTAAAACTAAGCCGCATCGCCATTTTGTAACACTCGCTGTTGATAATCCTGATGATAATTTGCCATTCGGCGATGCTATCTATCTGTCATCTGTGATGCGGAACAGTACCATTTGCGGTCTGGTGCTGTCGGCCGGATATGGTCACCGCACAGGCCAGTCACTTGCCCTGTCTGTTCTTGAAGCAGACACAGAACATGACATCGGAACAGAATTTGAAGTCAATATTCTTGGTAGAATCCGCAAAGCAAAAATCGTTGCAAATGCGAACGTTAATGTGGATTTATACGACCCGTCAAACCAGTTGCTGAAGGCATAAGATATGGCTGAAATTTCACTTCCCTCTCATGCATCAGTAGTCATTATTGGCGGCGGCGTTATCGGATGTTCTGTTGCGTATCATCTGGCCGAACTTGGCTGGACAGATATTGTTCTGCTTGAACGTAAACAGCTGACCTGTGGCACGACATGGCATGCAGCAGGACTGATTGCCCAGTTGCGGGCAACCCAGAATATGACCAGACTGGCCAAATATTCTCAAGAGCTTTATGCAGGTCTGGAAGCCAAGACAGGCGTGGCTACCGGCTTCAGGCAGAATGGGTCTATCACAGTTGCGCTGACGGATGCACGTCTGGAAGAATTACGCCGCGGAGCGGCCATGGCGCGCGCCTTCGGCGTTGAGATTGACGAGATTTCAGCCTCGGAGATCGCACAGAAATATCCGGGACTGAATGTATCAGACGCCAAGGGCGGTGTTTATCTAGATAAGGACGGACAGGCAGACCCTGTAAATATCACACAGGCACTGGCCAAGGGCGCACGTGCCATGGGCGTGAAAATAATTGAAGGTGTCGCGGTTACAGATATTCTGAGTGATGATGAACAGGTTACAGGCGTAACCACCCCTTTCGGTAATATCAGCGCTGATTATGTGGTGAATTGCGGGGGCATGTGGGCACGCCAGATTGGCCAGATGGCCGGCGTTTCAGTGCCACTTCATGCCTGTGAGCATTTTTATATCGTCACAGAACAAATCCCCGATCTTCAGAAGAACCTGCCTGTATTGCGGGTGCCTGATGAATGTGCCTATTACAAGGAAGATGCTGGTAAAATTCTGCTAGGCGCGTTTGAGCCTGTTGCCAAACCATGGGGCGGTGACGGCATCTCTGAAGATTTTGAATTTACCACCCTGCCAGATGATTTTGAACATTTTGAGCCTATTCTTGAGCAAGCTGTCAACCGCCTGCCTGTGCTTGAACAGGCCGGTATACAGACCTTTTTCAATGGCCCTGAGAGCTTTACCCCCGATGACCGCTATATGCTTGGTGAAGCGCCTGAATTAAAGCGGTTTTTTGTAGCGGCTGGCTTCAATTCGGTAGGCATCCAGTCTGCCGGAGGTGCAGGCATGGCACTGGCGCAATGGATTGACAGAGGCAGGCCGCAAATGGATATCTGGGATGTAGATATTCGCCGTGTCCATCCTTTCCAGAGTAACAGACATTATCTGTCAGAACGGGTGAGCGAGACGCTGGGGCTGTTATATGCAGATCACTTCCCCTATCGGCAATTTGCTACCTCAAGAGGCATCCGCAAAACACCCCTGCATAACAGGCTGGCTGAACATGGCGCCTGTTTTGGCGAGCTATATGGCTGGGAGCGGGCAAACTGGTTCCTGCCGAAAGAAGAGGCGGCACAGGGCAAAATACCGGAATATGAATATAGCTGGAAGCGCCAGAACTGGTTTGACTATGCAAAACAGGAACATCTTGGCGTGCGCAATCATGCAGGTCTGTTTGATCTGTCGACCTTTGGCAAAATTAAGCTGGTTGGCAAAGATGCCGAGGCTGTGCTGCAACGTATCTGCGCGAATAATGTTGCTACCGAGCCAGGTAAAATCATCTATACGCAATGGCTGAACGATGCGGGCGGCATAGAAGCAGATGTAACTGTAACGCGGCTGGCAGAAGATGAATATCTGATCGTAACACCTGCGGCCACTATCCGGCGCGAGCTAAGCTGGCTGAAACGCCATATTCCGGATGATGCGCATTGCTTTGCTGTCGATATGACCGTATCCGAGGCTGTGATTGCCGTGATGGGACCTAAATCCAGAGATATTCTTCAGCCACTCATCGACCAGTCGCTGGGGAATGATGATTTCGCATTTGGCACCGCGCAGGATATTCATATCGCGCAGGCCATGGCCAGAGCGCACCGCGTATCCTATGTAGGTGAGCTTGGCTGGGAAATCTATGTAAGCTCAGAAATGGCTGAACATGTATTTGATGCCATCTATCGTTCGGGCGAGGCACATAATATGCGTCTGTGCGGTATGCATGTGCTGGATAGCTGCCGGATTGAAAAGGCCTTCCGCCATTTCGGCCATGATATAAGCGATGAAGATAATGTGCTTGAGGCTGGCCTTGGCTTTGCTGTAAAGCTGGATAAACCGGCATCCAGATTTGGCGATTTCATCGGCCGTGATGCGGTTCAAAGCAAAAAACAGAATGGGCTTCAAAAGCGGCTTGTGCAGTTCAAGCTGACAGACCCCGAATTGCTGTTATATCATAATGAGCCAATTTTGAGAGATGGCAAGATTGTTGGCTATCTTACCTCAGGCAATTATGGTCATCATCTTGGCGGTGCTATCGGGCTTGGCTATGTGCCCTGTCATGCAGATGAAAGCGCGGCCGATATGCTGTCTTCCAGCTATCAGATAGATGTCGCGGGGGATATCATTACGGCCGAGGCAAGCCTGAAGCCAATGTATGACCCTACATCAGAGCGCACCAAAGGCTAGGCAATATTTCCACACAGCCTGTCAGCTATTGTGATGCCATTACAGTGGCTAGCGCGATAGAGGCAAGCCGCGCCTGTGGCGGGTCTGCACGTGAGGTAAGCAAAATAGGCAGACTGCCACCTAGCACAACCCCTGCCGCGCAACCGCCGCCTACATATACCAGTGCCTTATATAGAATATTGCCAGATACAATTTCAGGCACCAGCAACCCGTGCGCCTGACCGGCGACCAGACTGTCTGTGATGCCCTTTATCTTGACAGATGCAGATGATAACGCCAGATCAAACGATAGCGGGCCTTCTATGTCGGCATCATCAATATTGGCCTTGCCCCATAACGCCATCTCTTCAGCTTCAAGCGAGGCAGGCATGGACGCGATAGGCGTCTCAGTTGCACTCAACACTGCCAGTTTCGGGCGTGATATGCCAAGTGCCTTACCCATCATTGTCATCTGGATAAGAGATTGTGCCTTTGTTTTCAGGTCAGGAGATACATTCACGGCCGCATCCGAGACCATCACTGGCAGCCCGCCATCAGGCGGGAAAATAGCAAATATATGCACCAGACGATTGCCCGTGCGCACGCCCACTGTCTTATCAAGAAGCGCACC
>WTJO01000160.1 GCA_011524805.1 Alphaproteobacteria bacterium | reverse complement strand
GTTTGAGGCCACCATAAAATGCGCGACTGGCAAACCCATCTGCATTGCCACCCATCCGGCAAATACATTGCCGAAATTACCTGTTGGTACTGAAAAGGCAACCTGCCTGTCAGGCGCACCACAGGCGACAGCCGATGTGAAATAATAGACAATTTGCGGCATGAGCCGTGCCCAGTTAATCGAATTAACCGCAGACAGACCATGCGCATCACGAAAGCCCGTATCGTTGAAGCCAGCCTTTACCAGCGCCTGACAATCATCAAAATCACCCCTAACGGCAACTGCGAATGCACCCTCATCAATTACAGAGGTCATCTGCTTCTGCTGGACAGGTGATACCCGCCCATCTGGAAACAGAATAAACACATCAACTGAATCTCTGCCTCTGAAAGCCTCTAATGCGGCAGAGCCTGTATCACCGCTTGTTGCGCCAAGAATTACCGCCTTTTTATTGCGTCTGTTTAGCGCCCTGTCAAATGCACGGGATAGAAACTGCATCGCATAATCTTTAAACGCTATGGTCGGGCCCGAATATAGCTCAAGCAGATAGAGTGCATCATCCAGCTGTGTTACAGGCGCCACAGATTTATCTGTAAAACCGGCATAGGTCTGGGCGGCCATCTCTGTCATTTCGGCCTGATCAATATCGCCTTCGGTAAAGCGGGACATAATCAGCCCGGCCACCTCATGATAGGGCATAGAACGCATGGAGCGGATTTCATCTTCGGAAATCTGGGGCCAGCTGACAGGTAGATAAAGCCCGCCATCACGTGCTAAGCCGTTAAGCAGCGCATCTTCGAACAGAATAGGCCCGTCTTTGCCTCTGGTGCTGATGTAATCCATAATAAATTTCTTTCCCTCTCGGCCGCCTATTCGCGCGGCCGCGTACCTATTCCCAGCCGTCCTGCGTTTACATGATAGGCGATATATACACCGATTAACGACAGGGCGATACCATACCATGTCAGCGCATAATTCAGATGCGCATTTGGTACATCAACTTTCAAATCTGCAGCGATTGGAAGGGTTATAACCTCGCCAGAGCGAATCTGGTCAACATAAAATGAGGTAATGGCACTGTCAACGTTCTGGTAGCTGGCAATTTCGGCAGGATTAATGGTAAACCAGAACCCCCGTTCAGGCTCATTCTCAGGCACAAAATACCCTTTGCGTTGCGGGGCTCTGATAATCGCTTCAATTGTCTGTATCTCGTCCGAAATGGAAAATGGGCGGGCTGATGGCAGGCGATAGGCTTCTGATACCCAGCCACGATTTACCAGCACTATCCGGCCATCTTGGCCAAGGAACGGCGTTATCACATGAAAGCCAGCATTACCTTCATAGGTACGCCCATTGATATATATCTCCTTGTCATTCAGAAACCTGCCTGTAAGGGCAAGGCGCTGAAATCTGAAATTATCTAGCGAGATATCTGCATCAGGCAGGGCAATAGCGGGCGCAAGGGCGCGGGCACGATATTCATCTATCAGACCGGTTTTCCAGTTTAACCTCTGCACCTGCCAGCTACCTAGCAGGATCAGGATGATCAGCGCTGGTAGCGCACATACGCTTAACCAGAAATAGGGGCGGAAATACATTTATAGCGTCCTTACTCAGGAGAGATTATTCATCTATATACTCAACATAAAGGACCGGCCTGCATGGTCAATATACAGGCCGGTAATTCTTTATCCAACGTTATGTAGCAGGGCTGTTATCAGCCACCCCACCAATATACGGCAACAAACAGGAACAGCCAGACAACATCGACAAAATGCCAATACCATGCCGCCGCTTCAAAGCCGAAATGCTGATCCTTTGAGAAATGCCCTGCCAAACCACGGAACAGACATACCGTCAAGAACAGCGTTCCGATTATCACATGAAATCCATGAAACCCTGTGGCCATGTAGAAAACAGAAGAATAGATACCATCCGTAAATCCAAAAGCGGCATGACTATATTCAAGCGCCTGTAAGGCTGTAAACAAAGCGCCAAGCGCAATTGTCAGCACCAGCCCGATTTTGAAATCGCGTCTGTTATCTTCAACCAGCGCATGGTGCGACCATGTCACAGTACAGCCAGATAATAGCAAGATAAGCGTGTTAATCAGTGGCAGGTCAAACGGGTCGAAGGTTACCACCCCTTCTGGTGGCCAGACCCCGCCAACAGGGAAAAACGCTCGGTCAAAAAACGCCCAGAAAAAGGCTACAAAGAACATTACTTCAGAGGCGATGAACAGCATCATTCCGTAGCGCATACCAATCTGGACAATCGATGTATGATGCCCCTGATATTCTGCTTCACGGATAATATCGCGCCACCACATGAACATAGTCAGGATAACAAGCCCAAGGCCTGTTGCCAGCACATATGCACCAAAGGCTCTCTCATGCATATACATGACACCGCCAATCGCAGTCACAAATCCTGCTGCAGAGCCTACGGCCGGCCATGGGCTTGGTTCTACCAGATGATAGGGATGTTGATGTGCACCACTCATTGTTAATCTCCTTTGAAAAAGCCCAGTCCCCTCCGACCGATGCGTGCTGTTAACCCTACTATACTCGCTATGAGCTGTCGACAGTTGCGAAAAATGTGTATGACAGCACAATCTCGTCAACGTCTGATGTATTTATGTCTGCTGCCATTTCAGGATCCAGAAAAAATGTCACAGGCATGTCCATTGACTCGCCTGCTGCCAGCTTCTGTTCGGTAAAGCAGAAACATTCCAGTTTCATGAAATACGGCCCTGCCTTTGCAGGTGTTACATTAAATGTCGAGGTACCGACAGATTCAGTCTCGCCAATATTTGTCACCCTGTAATAGGCGGTAATCTCTTCACCCGGACGCAGGGATACAGGCGCCGTGACAGGTGTGAACTGCCATGACAGCTTTGGATTCACATTAGCATCAAACCGCACCTTGACGGGCGGAGCGCTTGACGGCATGGCAGGGGCTGTATCTGCTACCTGGGTTGTCCCGCCAAATCCTGTAACCTGACAGAACAGCTTATATAGCGGCACAGATGCATAGGCCATCCCGACCATACCGGCAACCACAAGCGATATGATTGCCAAAAGCCGGCGGTTACGCCTGTTAATCGCATTTGAAACAGTAACGGCCGTCATGTCGCCAGCCCCATTTTAAGAATGGTGACGAGATAAAACAGAACAGCAAGCGCAAATACCAGCCCCACAATCAGCAAATTGCGGCGGCGGCGCATCCTGACCAGATCCTGAGCTGTCTGTGGTTCCTGAGCTGCCATTAGATCACCATCACATTCAAATCTGCCAGAAATTTATCAGCTATCATCAGCGCAAATAACATAAACAGATAGACAATCGAATATTTGAACAGACCAAGCGCATGGGCAT
Organism: Alphaproteobacteria bacterium; assembly: GCA_011524805.1. Taxonomy (GTDB): domain Bacteria; phylum Pseudomonadota; class Alphaproteobacteria; order Puniceispirillales; family Puniceispirillaceae; genus WTJO01. The sequence goes on along the minus strand of WTJO01000160.1, from coordinate 2,217 downwards.
CACTGGCAGACCGGTATAGCCGGACGGCCTGATACAGGAATATTCCACCTAGCAGGGCAGCAATCGCGCCATATAGAGGGCTTGCCAGACCTGTTATCGTAGGCGCAATTCCCAATGGCGCTAGAATAAGGCTATAGATAAGAATCTGCTTTCTGGTCTCGGCCTTGCCTGCCACAACAGGCAACATCGGAATAGAAGCTTTGGTGTAATCCTCGTTTTTTACCAGAGCCAGCGCCCAGAAATGCGGCGGCGTCCAGAAAAAAATCAGCGCAAACAGCATGATTGCATCAAGCGTAATAGTACCCGAAATAGCCGCCCACCCGACAACGGGCGGAAATGCCCCTGCCGCGCCTCCTATGACAATATTCTGGGGTGTAGAGCGCTTTAACCAAACGGAATAAATCACCGCATAAAAAAAGATCGTGAAGGCCAGCAACCCGCCAGCCAGCAAATTGGCGGACAGGCTTAACAGCATCACAGATAGCACAGAAATCACGATGCCAAGCGCCAGCGCTTCGGCAGGTGCGATTCTGCCCGACGGGATAGGCCGGTTTTTTGTCCGGCTCATAATCGCGTCAATATCCCTGTCATACCATTGGTTAATTGCCCCCGAAGCGCCTGCACCTGCCGCAATGGCAAATAGAGATATCAGCGCCAGTGCAGGATGCATCACAGCATCAGCCAGATACATGGCCGCAAAGCTGGTGAAGATAACAAGGCTCATTACCCGCGGCTTTAACAGCGCAAAGAAATCACCTGCAGAGCCGTTGCTCACCAGCTCTGCAGATGCCATAGTGGCTGTTTCATCCAATGGTGTGTTCTGTATAGATACAGACATAGCCGTTATCTTCCCTGTCAGGGTTATCCCGCCCTGTTATTTCACCTTGGGCAGTGCATCAAAGGTATGGAATGGCGGTGGTGAGGATACCTGCCATTCAAGGGTTGTTGCACCCTCGCCCCATGGATTATCTGCTGCTCTACGCTTTGAGATAAAGGCCTCAACAATAAGCGCAAGGAATACCAGTGTAGCAGCCGCAGAAATATATGAGCCGATTGAGGCAACATAATTCCAGCCGGCAAACGCATCAGGATAATCAATATAGCGGCGCGGCATACCTGCAAGACCAAGGAAGTGCATCGGGAAGAAGGTCAGATTAACCCCGATAAAGGTACCCCAGAAATGAATCTTTGCCAGACCATTGTGATACTCATAGCCTGTCATCTTGCTGAACCAGTAATAGAAGCCAGCAAACAGGCCGTAAACCGCACCCAGAGACAGCACATAATGGAAGTGCGCAATCACATAATAGGTGTTATGCAGCACAACATCCATACCTGCATTGGCAAGCACAACCCCTGTTACACCGCCAACAGTGAACAAGAAGATAAAGCCAATTGCCCATAACATCGGGATTTTGAACTGGATAGACCCGCCCCACATTGTGGCAATCCATGAGAAAATCTTAACACCTGTAGGCACTGCGATAACCATGGTTGCAGCAGTGAAATAAGCACGTGTATCCACGCTCATGCCCACCGTATACATGTGGTGCGCCCACACAATAAAGCCAACAAAGCCAATTGCCACCATCGCATAGGCCATCCCCAGATAGCCAAAAATTGGCTTTTTCGAGAAGGTTGAAATGATATGGCTGACAATGCCGAAGGCAGGCAAAATCATAATATATACTTCTGGATGCCCGAAGAACCAGAATAGATGCAGGAACAGAATGGGATCACCGCCACCTTCAGGAATAAAGAAGGTTGTGCCGAAGTTTCTGTCTGTCAGCAACATGGTAATTGCCCCTGCCAGTACCGGCACAGCCAGCAATAGCAAAAAGGCCGTGATCAACATCGCCCACGCAAATAGCGGCATTTTATGCAAGGTCATACCGGGGGTACGCATATTGAAAATTGTGGTAATAAAGTTCGCCGCACCCAGAATAGATGAGACACCTGCAAGGTGAAGTGACAAAATCGCCAGATCCATTGACATGCCGGGGGTGCCTGCTGTGCCTGACATAGGCGGATAAATCGTCCAGCCCACACCAGCGCCGCCATCGGCCACCGCTGATAATAGCAACAGCAAAAAGGCCGGTGGCAAAAGCCAGAAGGAAATATTGTTCATACGCGGGAAGGCCATATCTGGCGCGCCAATCATAATTGGAACAAACCAGTTACCAAAACCGCCAATCAGTCCCGGCATCACAACAAAGA
>WTJO01000191.1 GCA_011524805.1 Alphaproteobacteria bacterium | reverse complement strand
CCTCAGCCGGCACCTCAGCCAGCTCCCGAAGAAATGGAACAGCCAGCCCCTGAAGAGGTGGCACAGCCAGAAGCTATTCAGCCTGAATCTGTCTCAGAACCCCTTTCAGTGGCAGCACCGGCACCAGAGGCTGCTCAAGAACTAGAGGCCGCACCGGCACCAGAGGCTGCTCAAGAACTAGAGGCCGCACCGGCACCAGAGGCCGCTCAAGAACTAGAGGCCGCACCGGCACCAGAGGCCGCTCAAGAACCAGAGGCCTCGCCAGTACCAGAGGCTGCACCAGTACCAGAAGCCGCACCGGCACCGGAACCTCAGCCTGCGCCAGAACCAGAGCCAGCTAAGGAAGAGGTGCTGTTTGCGCCGCCAGCAACAGAAGGTGAGGGCGAGTTTGGATTTCCGCCTCAGCAGGAAATTCCGGATACAGGCTTTGCCGATGAAACAGGCGAGACGGAATTTGCACCACCTGCCAGCGAAGGTGAAGGTGAGTTTGGCTTCCCGATGGGCGGCAGAGCGATGCCATCAGATGATGAGGCATAATCATGACAGCTTTAAGCAAAAAACTGGCATCAACAATTTCTGCAACACGGCAACGCACCATATCATCGATATCAGGGCGCGTATCCCGTTTTGACGGGATAATGATCGAATGCAGCGGATTTCCGGCGACAATTGGCACCTTGTGCGAGATACAGGCACAGGATGGCGGCACTATCATTGCCGAGATTATCGGCTTCCAGAATAGCAACAATTTGCTATGTGTGCATGAAACAGGCGCCAGAATTGCGGTTGGTGCGCGGGTTACGGTAAAAGATGATGGCCATCTTATGGCGATTGGTGATGATGTGCTTGGGCGTGTGGTTGACGCGCTTGGAAACTGTCTTGATGACAAGCCTGAAATGGAGCTAAACGATAGCTGGCCCATGGAAGGGGTGAAGCTGAATCCGCTGGCCAGAAAGCCTGTAAATACGCATCTTGATGTCGGGGTGCGGGTGATTAACAGCCTGCTCACGGTCGGGCAGGGACAGCGCCTCGGCATTATTGCAGGCTCAGGTGTGGGCAAGTCTGTCTTGCTTAGCATGATGACGCGCTACACAGAAGCAGATGTTGTGGTTGTCGGGCTGATTGGTGAGCGAGGTCGCGAGGTAGGTGATTTTGTCAATACGGTATTTAGTGCCGAGACAAGAGACAGAACTGTCGTGGTTGCAGAACCGGCAGACAGATCGCCCCTATTGCGCATCAGAGCCGCAAACAGGGCCACCGCCATAGCAGAATATTTCCGCGACAAAGGTAAAAATGTCCTGCTCATTATGGACAGCCTGACACGGGTTGCCCATGCGCGGCGTGAAATTGGGCTGGCGCTGGGCGAACAGCCAACTTCAAAAGGCTATCCGCCTTCTGTCATATCGCTTATTCCAAATTTGATTGAACGCTCTGGCACAGGCTTGCCGGGGCAGGGCGCGATCACCTCATTCTATACGGTGCTGGCAGATGGGGATGACACAAATGATCCGGTCGTAGATACTGCCAGAGCTATTCTGGATGGTCATATTCTGCTGTCGCGCGAACAGACACAGATGGGCATCTATCCGGCGGTGGACGTACCTGCATCTGTAAGCCGTGTGATGAATGAAATTGTCTCGGATGACCAGAAACAGGCCGCCACCATTTTCAGGCGTCTGGTGTCTCTGTATCTTGAAAACAGGGACTTGATTATGATGGGGGGCTATAGCGCAGGTCAGGATCCCGACCTTGATCTGGCCGTCCAGCTATGGCCGCAACTAATGGATATTATCAAACAGCCCTATGATCAGAAAGCAGGGTTTGATGACTCTGTCGCCGCGCTAACCCAGCTCATGAAAGCTGGCTAGCCGGTATAATCTGCAAGACAGGTAATGCGGGGGATATCTCCCGCTAAAGAAGAGTATCATGGCAAATACAACAAAACGTGCATCTGTGTTTGACAAGCTGGCAACCAAGGAAAAGGTGGTTGTTTCCAAATCCCGCCAGTCTGTTGCGCTGATACAGGGCGAGATAGACAAAAATATCGACATGAAGCAACAGCTTGAAGAGCTGATTGAACAGAATGAGCAGAAAAGCTTTTCATCCAGCCCGCAAAGCCTTCAGGCTGCCTCATGGTTTAATACCAGAATCCGTGACCAGCTTGCCATGATAGCTGAACGTAATATCCAGCTTGAACAGGAACGTGAAAAGCTGGTTGCCGAATTGATCAAGGCCGAAAGACGCCGAAACCAGAAACAGGAAAAGGCCGAAGAATTGCTGGCCAAGGCAAGACAGGAACGTCAGGCAAAGGCAGACCAGTCATTATCAGAGCTTGTCTCAGGCCGAAGGCGTTAAGTTTGCCCCTTTCATGCTAGTTGGCATCATCTTTGCATTTTTATGTGTGGATAATTATGTCCGGCAAGAATTTATGCAAGGTTAACAGAAGTTTATGGCATCAATTTCGTCATCCCAGAAACTGTCAAACACACAGCCGCCCACATTATCAGCTACTCAGGAAAGCAATACTGAGGGTGAAGGGCTGTTCGCATCGCTTTTTGGCGGTGTGGTGCTTGAAGACGCCTCAGATACAAAATCTACCGATATGGCTGGTGAAGCTAGCCGGCCTGCCTCTATTGACGTGGATGCAGAACGTGAAGATGTAGCCGGTATCATCATTGCTGAGGATGGCGATGCGTCAGAGGCTGAAGATGATGTATCGACTACCCTGCTGGCTAGCATAGGCGCGACTGCCATTATAACGCATACCGCAGATGATAGCACAAAAGATAGCATGCCACAGGATGGCACAGCAGAACAAGACGCGCAGCGTCAAAGCCCTACGCATTCTTTGCTGTCAGAAGCCCAAAGAGATGGCCGGATAGTAGCAAAACAGCCAGAGATGGCAGCTAGAACAGCTCGCCAGCCTGCAAATTTGCCTGCCAGCCAGGACGATAGTGCGCGCTCAAAACAGCCAGCCATGCAGCTAGCAGGCCAGATGACAGGCAAGTCTGGAAAAACCACCACAGATCCAGCATCGAACACCACAGCCACACCGGCACATGCAAAAAGCACCGCCATGCCTTCTGGCAACCAGCTACAACAGACAGTCATAGGCGCCGAAAGGCAGGCCTCAAAGATAGCTGGCCAGAATGCGAAAAATGCCCGCATCCTGCCTGAGACAGGCAAGCTAGCCGAATATGCTGGCACAAACATTAAGATGGCTAAAAAAGATAGCCATATTGCCGCCATGGCTAATGCAAAGACAGATACAGCACAGAGTGCAAAACAGCTCTCTGAAACACTTAGCGCTGCAGATTTGAAAACTGCCAGACAGAGTGCGATGACAGCAGAGCAGATGAGCAGAATAGCGCTAAAGCCGATTTCGGGCGAGGGGCTGGATACAGCCCCGAAAACAGCTTCACCAGAGACAGCTAGCGCCCAGCTAGTGGCAGCAAATACCTCTGCTTCCGGCGGGCAGTCATCTCATCAGGGCGCACAGGGTCAGGCTCAGCAGACGCTAGCTGGCAGTTCAATGTCAGATACCATCGCCGATATGCTGGATATGATGGAAGATAACTGGGCAGAAACTCTGGTCAAGCGGATTGAACGGGCGCTTGGTCAAAAGGCAGAAGGCATAGATTTCGAATTGAATCCGCGCAGTCTTGGCAGGCTCCGCGTGAATCTGAGCCTTGTGAATGATCAGACACATATTCATATGAAAGCAGAATCTGCGTCTGCTGCGCAGATGATTGGCGATGCTGAACACAGGCTGGCACAGATGCTTGAGCAAAGCGGCATGAAGCTGGCGCAATTTTCAAGCCAGTCAGGTCTGGCAGGAGACCAGCATGCCAATGACCAGTCGCAAAAACAGGGTGAACAGCATAAGCAGCTTGCAGAGGGTGATGTAGCTGGGATAGAAGATGACACTATTTCAGATGAACTTTATGCTTCTGAAAATAAGGTTAATCTGAAAGCATGATAATGTCATCATACGGTAGAATAACAGGTCTGAGAGCAGGAGAAAACAGCGATGGCTGATGAAGAAAATGATGAACCAAAGAAGCGTGGTGGTCTGGTTAAGATAATCGCCATGGTGCTAGGTGGCTTGCTGTTGGTCGGTGCGGGTGTAGGCGCCGGTTATGTGTTATTTGGCAGTCAGGCACCATCCCCCTCAGAAGAGATTGAGGATATTATCGACAAGAAGATGGCAGAGGCAGAGGCAGAAAAAATGGCTGCCGAAGAAGCTGCGATTGAAGGTGCAGACAAGGTGGCCAAGGAAAAGCCGCTTATCGAAACCTTTGTTACGACTTATTTCGAATTTCCGGGTACGTTTACGACCAACCTGAAAAATTCACGTAAATTCCTTCAGCTTGGACTTGGCGTATCAACACAATATGATGAAAGTGTAATGGCCAATGTCGAAGCGCATCAGCTGGCACTAAGATCAGAAATCCTTAATGTCATGAGCGAATTTACCGAAGAAGATATTCAGGGCAAGGCAGGGCGCGAGGCTCTGGGGCGTGCGCTTGCTGCGGGCATTAATGAAAAGCTGGTTCTGCTGGAAGATTTTGGCGGTATCGAGGAAGTGCATTTCACCAGTTTTGTTCTGCAATAAAGGCTTGGCAAAAGCCGAAGAACAGATTAGGTATCTCATCCAAAGAGGATTGCGGATAATATGGCATCGAAGAAGCTGACAACAGATGAAGTAAATGCATTGATGGAGGGGCTTGCCCAGTCAAGCTCTCAGTCAACTGTTGATATTGCTGGTTCTGATGAAGTGCGTCCCTTTACCTTTGGTGAGGATGACCTGTCATTGATGGGCGATTATTATGCGTTGCGGCAGGTAAATGAGCGGTTTGCCCGTCTGGCGCGTTCGGTATTCCTGCCAATGTTGCGCCTTCAGCCACGCATAACGCCATTTCCGCCAGAGGTGAAATCCTTTGATGAATATACCGACAGCATTGATAATTTCATGAACCTCAATATTTCGCGTATCGAGGAGCTGAGAGGCCCTATGCTAATGGCCATCCAGCCTGAATTTATCTCTACCCTGACAGCTGCCTATTATGGTGGCGATCTTGGCAGTGGCGGCGGCAAGCGGGCTGAGTTTACCGCCACAGAAGAACGTGTTATCGAGCTGGTTTCAGAAGGGCTGATGATGTCATTATCATCAGCATGGCGAGATCTGATGCCCATCACGCTTGTCCAGCAGGGCAGAGAGGTTAATACCCAGTTTGCCTCTGTGGTAGATGGCTCTGAGCTGGTGATTATCTGTTCGTTTGTTATCCAGCTGCCAGATAAAGAATCAGATAAGATTGACATTGTCTACCCGCTTCAGACATTAAAGCCAATCGCCGCCCAGCTTCGCTCACGTGTTCAGTCTGACAGTCTGGCTGATGATGTAAGCTGGCGTGAGAAAATTGAGAAGGCGATTTTGGATATCCCGCTGGAGCTATCTGCGTTGCTTGGTCGCCCGAGCCTGTCTGTTGGCAGTATGACACGGCTGGTATCTGGTGATGTCATCCCGCTAGAAGTAAGTGGCGGTATTACCATAAAAATGGAAGATAAGCCGGTATTTATCGGTGCAGTAGGTGAAGTATCAGGAAAAGCTGCTATCAGCCTGACGAAGCGGGTTGT
>WTJO01000069.1 GCA_011524805.1 Alphaproteobacteria bacterium | reverse complement strand
TTGATGAAGTAGATGAGACTGTCATCGTTACCTTGTCAAATCCATCTAATGTAACAATTAATGATGCCATTGGTGAGCTTACGATAACAGATGATGATGGGGTGCCAACAATATCAATCGCTGATGCGACAATACCTAATGAAACCGCTGTTCCCCGCTCCATAACTTTGAGCCTAAGTTCAGAATCCTCTCAAACTATTTCTGTGGACTACTCCACTGCAGACGGGACCGCTGCTGTAAATAGTGACTATAACGCAGCATCTGGAACAGTGTCATTTTTGCCAGGCGAATTAACAACATCTATAAATGTTAATATTTTGTCAGACACCCTTTCGGAAGGAGACGAGACATTTTATGTTAATTTGAGCAACCCAATACTGGCGACCATTTCTGATAATCAATCAGTTGTAACTATCACAGATGATGACTCAGCACCCTCTTTGAGTGTTAGTGACGCTGTTACCTTGAATGAAAATTCTGCAGCAATATCGACAACAGTTTCACTAAGTAACCCCTCTGTTTCTAATGTATCGGTAAATTGGTCAACTTCCGATAATACAGCAGTTGCTGGCGAGGATTACAATACTGCAGGCGGGGTGTTAATATTCAGCCCAGGGGAGGTATCAAAAACAATATCTGTCAATATTCTCTCAGATAATATACCTGAAGGTATTGAGACTTTTTCTATTGTTTTAAGCAATGTTTCTGCAGGGGCGATGATATCAGACGGCTCTGGCACTATAACAATCACTGATGATGATGGTAATCCTGGGATTTCTGTAAGCTCAGTAAGCGTATCTGAAGACGCTGGAATTGCATCGATCGATGTTGACCTCAGCCATACAACTCCGCTGACTGTCTCTGTTGATTACGCAACGGTAAATTTAAGTGCAAAAGCAGGAGAAGATTTCACATATTCTAGTGGGACGCTGACTTTTTTACCCGGTGAAGAGAGCAAATCAATTAGCGTATCAATTGTTGAAGACCAAGTTTTTGAGTCAAATGAGACATTCAATTTAGTGTTAAGTAATCCAGTAAATACAGCAATAGATGCAGGAACTGGCGTCATAACGATACTTGATGATGACGAATTACTGTCCTCTGCACAGGCAGCAGTAATTTCTGATGCTATTTTGTTTGGTAAAAATAGTGCATTGCGCTCAGAAACTGCGTTTTTTGGAAGGATATTATCTCGGAACACATCCCTTTTGGCAAATAATAGCCAATCTTCGGATGGCCCTATTTTGAGTTTCAGAAATGTGAATGTTGATTGGTCAGACCTAAATGAGTTTGCGCAAGGTTCTTTTTCTTATGATAACGTTAGAGAAGGAGGAACAAGAAATACATCTTGGGAAACTTCTGTTAGCCATACCAAAAATGAGGGTGGAACTAAAAATACATTTATATCTACAGCATTTAATTTTAGTAGAAGAACTGCGAAAGGATCGATTTATGGCCTTATTCTCGGAGGGGGATATTCTGATACTTCTATGACAGGAGAGAGTGTTGGTTCTAATGTTGGTCGCTCTCTAGCTGCTGGGGTATATGCTGCCTACCCTATAGGAAGTAGCCTTATATTAGACCTCATGGCTTCAAAAACATTTGAGGTAAATACATTAAACACAAAGGTAGGTGAGGTTAATGTAGTTGGAGATTATGATAGAAATTCAACGGCATATTCTTTAGGAGTTGAAGGTAATTTAGTTTTAGGCGCCAGTGCAATTTCACCCAAATTCAAATACACCGTCGGTAAATCAGTTTTTGATACTGGTACCTTCGATATTCGTAAGGGTTCTTTAACCTCAAAACAGCAAATTGATTTTGGTACAGATGAATACTTTAGATTTTCATTTTCTCCAGAATTCAGAACGAGCCTAGGTAACAGAGGTAGCTTAATAAGGCCTTATGGCTTCAACAAATTATCAGTTAGGCCAAAATATTTCTGTGAAAAATATGATTATGAAGCCTCTAAAAAGTGCGGACAAGGATTTGGTTTAACCTTTGGAAATCATCACCCACTTTATAATTTTGACCAAGACTTTATCTTGGATTATGACGAAATCGATGGCTCAAAGACTTATTCCGTAAATTATAAGCGCACGTATTAAATGCCTAGTTAGCTTTTGTTGAATTGCGGCACCCTTTTCGCCAGAAACGCCTTTATGCCCTCTATTCCATCATCTGAATCAGCACAGTCTGACAGGAAACCCGCTTCTTTATCAAGCTGTGCGGAAAGGTCTGAATCAAAGCTGGTCATGACCAGCGATTTGATACGTCGATAAGAAGATTGCGGCCCGTCTGCGATTGATTGCGCCAGTTCCATAGCGCGGGAAAGAAGCTGATCATCGTCAACGACTTCGGACACTAGCCCCCAGTCACATGCCTCTTCAGCAGATAATGTGCGGTTGGTCAGTACCATCTCATAATATCGCCTGATACCGATAATGCGCGGCATGAAAAAGCTGGATGATCCGTCTGGGCTCAGGCCAATTTTGGTGTATGCTGACACAAATTTGGCAGATTGTGACGCAATCGCAAGCTCTGGAAAGCCAACCATGGATAGCCCACCTCCCGCCGCTACGCCGTTAATGGCGGCTATCACTGGCGCACCCATCTCTGAAAACAGGCAGATAGCTGTGTGAAAATAATCTGTTACCTGTTTCAAATGCGCGCCCATTTCAGGGCTGAATGCATAAAAGGCCTGTAAATCGCCGCCTGCACAAAAAGCCTTATTGCCGGCTCCCGTGATAATAACCGCGCCAATGCCTGGATTTTGGCCTATCTGTTCTGCTATGTGGCATAATTCGCGTGCAAGCTCCAGATTGATAGCATTCATATTATCTGGTCTGTTCAGGGTAATCACAAGCACACGGCCGGTCTGCTCTGCTGTAATTGTCTGAAATGTCATTTATGCCTCCCTTTGGTGTCTGGTGCTAATTTTGCGTTGCTATATTGACAGCTATTCTGCCAATTTCATCGCCTGCCCAGTTTTTCAGAGTAGGCACAAAAAATGCAGATAATGTATCTGGCAATGAGACCCCGAGCATGGATAGCAGATGGCCAAGCCCTACCTCTGCGGCGCGGACATTCCCGTCACGCACTTTCAGCATGCCGCCAAGCCCAAGAGAATTGACAGCAACGCTATAGACCCCCTCTGCCCCTACCTTGACAGTAATTTCGCCTGCAAATGCCTGATTGACTGCGCTACAGCACCGCCCGCTTCCCGCTATCATGAACGGTGCCTTGGCAATCGCCTGAGACAGAGTTCTGCATCCTGCTGCCAGCTCGTCATCCAGCGTGCCGCCTCCTGCAAATAGTGCAAAGGCACGTGCCCATGCCTGCAACGGGGCACTAAAGGCAGGAGCGCCGCATCCGTCAATTCCGTGCGGGTATGACAGAATATCACATGATGCCAGCTGGCTCATTATCCGGATCATGCGCCTCTGCACTGGGTGCTGCCAGTCAGCATAATTGGCAGCCTCATAACCGCATAAATGTGCCAGAACAAGCATGCCGGCATGTTTGCCACTGCAATTATTATGGATTTTCTCTGGGCTGTTTAGACTGCGCGCCTGACTGATGAGGGTGGGCTGATGAAGCGACCAGTGCGCCCCGCATGCCAGCCTGTCTTGTGGAATGTCAAATCTTTCAAGCAGCCTGCCAACAATATCAACATGCTGCTGCTCGCCATTATGGCTTGCACATAATACTGCTATCTCTTGGTCTGAGAGCTGTTCAAGCTGTCCGGCCTCTTGTAATGCTTCAACTACGGCAAGCGCCTGAAGCGGCTTAATCGCAGAACGTGGAAACACAACAGCCTCTACATCGCCATAGCCAAGCATGAGCCTGCCTTGGCCGTCAGACAGGGCGATATCCACCAGATGCCTGCTTTCAACAGCTTCACCACGAATTACATCAATCTGCAACGGCATCTCAAAATGTTGCGGGGTTCTGGTCCGGGGATGCATGGTGTTCTGTCCTGTCTGTCCGAATAGACTTCAATGTTATGCGAAATGGCGGCGGAATCAAGCCGCATCATCTGCATGGATTGCCAAAGCCATATACAAGACGGTATCGTGATTATGTACGATGCACTATCACTATCAGAATGGCAGGAATATTCATGTCACATTATGACACGCTCAAAGCGCAAATAGCCTCTGATTTTGGTACACCTGCGGCTGTTATTGATCTGGATATTGTAGATGCCAATATCACCAGTCTGCAGGCACGATGTGATGCGGCCGGTATTGCCAACAGACCACATATCAAAACCCATAAATCACCTGTGCTTGCCTGCCAGCAAATCGCCGCCGGGGCAAAAGGCATAACCTGCCAGAAGCTGGGCGAGGCCGAAATCATGGCAGAGGCAGGCATTGACGACATTATTATCGCTACAAATCTGCTGGGGGCCGCCCGCTCAGGCAGGCTTGCCGCCTTGCAACGCCAGCTATCTTTGAAATGCTGTGCAGATAATCAGGTCACCTTAAGCGCCTATGCAGAGGCCGCACAACAGGCTGAACGACCACTTGAGGTGCTGATAGAATGTGACACAGGCCAGAAGCGCGCAGGTGTTGAAACAGTTGAAGAAATGCTGATGCTGGCAGGCCAGATACAGGATAACCCATGGCTGGTATTTGCAGGGTTGTTATTTTACCCGCCACTTGATGGCTGGCCAGCAACACAGACATTTTATCAGCATGGGGCAGAGGGACTGGCAGAGATGGGGCTAAAGGCCGGTATCGTCTCAACAGGTGGCACGCCAAATCTACGGCATTTGGGCATGCTGGATGGGGCAACCGAGCATCGTTCCGGCACCTCCATATTCAATGACAGAATGATGCTCGCAGATGGTATTGCATCGCCGGATGACTGTGCCTTCCATATCTATACATCGATTGTTAGCAAAGCTACGCCATTGCGCGGTATTCTGGATGCAGGCTCAAAAACCTTTACCTCTGATACAGGCGGGTTAAGCGGGTTCGGTCAAATTGAAGAATATCAAGATGCAAAAATTCATAAATTGTCAGAAGAACATGGCTTTCTGGATTTTTCTGAATGTCAGAGCATGCCAGAAATTGGCGAGATTGTGCGTGTCTTGCCAAATCATGTATGTGTCAGTGTGAATATGTTTGACAGGCTGATCGCAGTTCGGGGCGGACAGATAGCAGGTGAGATAGCTGTAGCCGCAAGAGGCAGGCTGGTATAACAATTCTATTTCTCTTCAGCGCCACCCAAAAAAAGAAAACATAAAAAACAGGCAAAAAAACTCCCGGCATATAGCCGGGAATTTAGAATGGGAAGAAAACATGAAAATTGGTGTCTGCGGGTGTTAACGACAATTCCGGAAAAAATCTTACATGATACCGAAATGACCCGAAAAAATATATAAAAATACCTCGGCCATACGCGTCTGAAAACCTACTTTCCCCGTCTGATAATACACCCAAAAATTGAACGACTGCATATGCGGATATGTTAGGTGCCAGTTTCAAAAAATATCAATCATGGCAAAAATGCATCACCCTCGGAGCGTTAATGTATTAAGGGCTGACAGGCAACCGATATAGTTTGACCGTGTAACAGACATCAAAATTAATCTGAAATGATATGAGACTTGGCTATCGCCATTGCCAGAGTTAGGCATTGCTA
>WTJO01000171.1 GCA_011524805.1 Alphaproteobacteria bacterium | reverse complement strand
GCCTTTGTCTGTTCCAGCATTACACGCATCTGCGCCACAGCCAGCTGCTTCGTTGAGTACATGCGCCGCTTTACAGGCGGCATACCTTCAATCTCGCCACGTAGATAGGCAATGGTAAAATCATAACACGCCTGGGCAATACCCATATAGCTGGGGGTCAGTGTCATAAACATATGCGGCCACCGGCTTGCCGCTTCAGGATAGATGCCTGCCGGCATAAGCTGGGCATCAAACGGCACAAATACATCTTCAAATATCAATGTACGGGATACGGTGCCGCGCATGCCAAGCGGGTCCCATTCGCCCTCGACACGCACCCCGTCTGCATCTGCCGGTATAGCAATATACATGGTATTGCGCCGGCTATGCCTGTCATCAGGCGTATCCAGTGCCGTGCATAGCGCACCATAATAATCAGCATGTCCAGATAGAGAGGCAAATATTTTACGCCCATTAATCAGCCAGCCATCTTTCTGGCGCAGGGCTGTGGTGCCAAAAGCCTTAAAGCCTGCCGCCGCCGCACTGCCTTCGGAGAAGGGCTGGGAATAAATTTTACCTTCCTTCAGGATGCGCTGATAATGAAGCGCGCGGGTAGTGTGATGCTGTTCTGCCAGCTTGCTATCAAGCTCAAGCTGATCCAGCAAATCACCTGTCCACAAACAGGATGAAACATGCATATTAAAGGTCAGGGCGGTAGCACCGCAATAGCGGCCAATTTCTGCAGCGGCCAGCATATAGGTTTTCAGGTCAGCCCCGATGCCACCCTCAGATTCAGGAATACAGATGCCAAGCAGGCCGGAGGCAGCAAGGTCTTTGTAATTTTCAACAGGAAACTTTGCTTCACGATCATATTGTGCCGCGCGTGGGGCAAACTTCTCTGCCGCAAGGGCGCGCGCTTTTGTGCATAATTCTGCCTGCTTTTTGGTTAGCCCCCATTCATCCGGATGGAAAATTGGCTCAATCTCGGCGGTCATATCACACTCTTTATTTCTGTCCAGATATAAATCTATTTATAATCTGCCCTATTTCTGCCGGAGATTCGAGGGGTAAAAGATGTCCGACCGCCTTCAGGCAATGAAATTCTGCATGAAGGAAAGTTTGTGCCATTTTCTGCAATGTTCTGGCAGGGGCATTGGTATCTTCCTCACCGGCAATAATACAGACAGGTGTCTTTATGGCGGCAATATCATCCCGCCTGTTGAAGTTTACAAGACAGCGCAGAATATCCCTCCAGACAGGCTCGTCTACCTGTGCAAGGCTGGTAATGCCGGCGATGCGGGCAGCCTCATCACAGCTGCTTCCAACCAGATGGTCAATTGCCTGTTCTGCCATTTGCTGCATGGTTGTGCCGGTATCAAGCGGGGCTAGCCGTGCCTCAAGAAAGGTTTTTTTGAAGCTGTCATCTTTGCCACCAAATGCAGAGGTGGCTCCAAGCATGCTCAGGCTGGCTATCTGCTCAGGCCGGCGGCAGGCATGTTCAAGCCCTATCATCCCGCCAATAGAATGGCCGACAAGATGCACAGCACCCCTATCTAGCTGGCTGATAATCTGGCCCAGCCAGTATGAGAGATGTTCAAAATCAGATGGCACATTAAGCGGCGCACTATCGCCATAGCCGGGCAGATTGACACACCAGCAGGCATAGCCTCCAAGATGCGCTGTCATCTGCTCGAAATTAGAGGCATGCCCGCCAATACCATGCAGGCAAATTACAGGCGCCCCGTCAATTCTGCCTGAAAAGAACATCTCGACATTGCGCATTAGCTAACCAGTTTTCCGTGGCTGACAACCAGCCTGTCATTCAGACGGATATCGCATCCCATCATGGGCAAATCGAAATGCCCGCGGGTAAAGCGCCCTGCAAATTCATTTGCCCCTGTTGAATATAGAAAATTGCCAGCAACCGCCCGAAGTTCGGTGCCATTTGTCTGCGCGTTATCATAAATGCTGAGCGCTTCGTAGCGAGCCGCTCTGTTCAGACCCCAGCCAACATGAGAGGTAGCGTATGCTTCTTTAGAGTCAAAGCCTGCCAGATAGTCCCGCATCAGCCGCGCATCTGCGCCATTACCCTCAATTGAGGTGATATAATCATCTGAAATATTAAGAATGACTTCGGATTCAATATAGCGTTTGAATGACAGGTTCATATCTCCCGGCGCCATTACAAGCCGGCCATTTACAGTGTTTTTCTGCGGAAAGCTAACTACAATGCCGCCCGGCCAGTGCGCCAGCGTACCAGCTCTGTCAGTCCAGCCCCAAATGCCAACACTTGCCGCCCCGCCCATATCGACCGTAAGCTCGGTGCCATCTTCGGAATTTACCAGCATCTGGTGTGCTTCACGGCAATGGCTGACCGCCTCTTTTACGATATCCTTCAACTCGGGCATAGGCAGAAGCCGGCACAATACATCTGGATGTTCTGCCGAAATATTCATAATTCTGGTGCCAGATTTCAAGATTTCACCAGTTTGTGATGCATGCATCAGCCCTTCGATACTGATATCAATAATAATATCCGCCTCGCACATCATCCTGACAGCAAGCGGCTGTGTGCCCAGTATCTGGGTGGCACCTGACGAGCGCACGATAGGGCCTGTCGGGTCAGGTATAGAGGGAAGCTCAAGATGGGTATAATGCCGCCCAATCTGCCCCAGCCCCAATTTTGCCAGATGCACATGAAGCGGGCTAGAGGCTGTTTCAGACAGAATAATCACCTGCTCATCTGGGGCAATTTTGCATAGCTCAAACAGCGTGGCAAAACCTGCTATCCAGTGAGGTTGTATCTCATCTATGTTCAGCATTGGCAGTATCATCACCTGTTTTCAGCGAAAATAAATATCAAGAGAATGTACACCGATATGCCGGCTTGTGACAATAGCGCTTAGCTATGTGGCCAGCATTTGCGGGTTGGGGGAAGATATTCATCATTTGGCGAGACGGCCAAACTGATTTAGAGTTGTTGATGGGGCATGCCCAGAAAATAAAACAGCCAGTGCTATAGTAGGGGCACAACAAAGACATGACACAATAAAGACATGGCAGATTATGATGTGATGATTTTGGGGGCAGGCAGTGTTGGCTGTGTGATTGGCGGCTATCTTGCCAGCACAGGTGCCAGCGTTTTGCTTGTGAACAGGCGGGCCGACACTATGGTTGCTGTCGCAGAAAAAGGGCTCCGGCTTGAGACAGAAGCAGGCATGATGCATACCACCCCTGATGCCTGTCTGGCAGCAGATGCACGGCCTGCCAGAATTGTTATGTGTTTTACCAAAACTCCTGATACCGAACAGGCGGTAAATAGCATCCTGCCTGTTATCTCAAAAGATACCATCATGGTGTCTATGCAGAACGGGCTGGGCAATGGCCAGTTGCTTTCAGCGCTTACAGGGTGCGATGTGCTGCATGGCGTGACCTTGATACCTGCTACACTGCTAGCCCCTGCCCATATCCGCTCGCATGGCGCAAAGACAAGCTGGCTTGGGCCGCTTGCCCCTGATAATGACCGTCAGATTAAGGCCGCACAGCAGCTTGCAAAGATGCTGGATAACGCGGGGATTGAAATAGAATATCATGATGATGTGTTGCCTGCTATCTGGCAGAAAGCCTGTTTTAATGTGGCAATGAATGGTATTTCTGCGCTTGCAGATGCCTCGCCCGGACTGATTGGCGATACGCCAGCATTGCATGAACAGGCGCACGCACTCGCAGATGAAGCCTTGCAGCTATCCGCAAGGCTAAACATAGCACTAGATGGTGACAAGGTGCATCAGATGATAGATTTCGCCTGCTCAGAACACCGCTTTCACCAGCCCTCGATGCTTCAGGATATTCGCGCTAGCAGGCATACCGAAATTGATGCATTGAATGGCTATATCATGCGTACAGCAGAACAGATTGGCATTGATGTGCCGCTTAACAGGATGATTTACGGGCTGGTGCTTGCACGTCAGAACGCCCCAGCATTCTGGGCATCACAGCCACGCTAGTAACGGATGGTTAGTCATCTTCTATCTCTTCAGCAGCTTGATATAGCGACTGGACAAGCTGGTCTGAATAGGCGCGGCGCTCGCTGTCCCATTTAACATATCTGCGATTGGTCAGATAATAGATAAGAATGCCGAACGGAATTGCAAGGAATGGCTCAAACCGCGGTGAAGCCATATCAATCCCCTGAACGAACAGGGTCAGCAAGAACATCAAACTGCCGCTCATCAGACCAAAGCCAACAGGATTTTTTGCGGCCTTATCGAGGGGATGTTCAGTCTCCCATAGTTTCATCTGCCGTATCCATTCAGACTGGTCTTCTGCAGATAGATTATGCGGTGCTGGCAGATTGGTGGTTTGTCTCATATTGGTCTTTTTTGCTGTTGATTGGCAGTTTTGATCTGCTAATTTTCTGGCACATATTGATGTTTTTGTGCAGAATAGAAAAAATATCACCTAACATAAACAGTTTTTATGCATGAGCAAGATATCTATCTTTCATAATCCGCGCTGTAGCAAGTCACGTCAGGCACTGGCCATTTTGCGCGAAGAGGGGCATGAACCCGACATTATCCTCTATCTTGAACAGACGCCAGATACAGCTGCAATAGCATCTGTGCTGTCGAAATTAGGGCTGTCTGCGGCTGATATTCTGCGGCGCGGCGAGGCAGAATACAAAGCCCATTTCAAAGATATTACAGATGAAGATGAGCTAATCTCGCTGATGGTGCGCTTCCCAAAGGTAATTGAACGGCCAATTATCATCTCAGGTGACAGGGCGGTGATTGGCCGCCCGCCTGAAGCTGTTCGTAAATTATTATAACAGGCAGGTAACATGCTATGAATATTGATGGACAGATAGCCTTAATCACAGGCGGTGCGAGCGGGCTGGGCGCAGCAACCGCGCGGTATCTGGCAGGCAAAGGCGCGCATATTATGGTGCTTGATTATGACTCACAGGGCGCCAAGGCGATGGCAGATGAGCTTGGCGGCCATGCTGTAGGCTGTGATGTTAGCGATGAAGATGCTGTTGCTCGCGCAATAGATGAGACTGTGTCGATATGCGGTGTGCCCAGAATTGTGGTGAATTGTGCCGGCATCGCCACAGGTGCCCGTATTGTCGGACGAGAGGGCAAATTATCAACCGGCCAGTTCCGCAAGACAATCGAGGTAAATCTGATAGGCAGCTATCATGTGATGAGCTATGCCGCCCGCGCGATGATGCAGACAGACCCGCTAGAAGGCAGCGAACGCGGCGTGATTATCAATACCTCATCTGCGGCGTTTGAAGATGGTCAGCTTGGGCAGGCAGCCTATTCAGCCTCAAAAGGTGGTATTGCCTCGCTCAGCCTGCCTGCGGCGCGTGAACTTGCACGCTATGGCATCAGGGTGATGGCAATTGCCCCGGGGCTGTTTCACACCCCGCTTATGGATGGTCTGCCAGACGAAACAGTTACTAAAATTATTGACAATATCCCGTTTCCAGACAGGCTTGGGCAGCCAGAAGAATTTGCACAGCTAGTCGTCTCTATCGCCGAAAACGCCTATCTCAACGGTACCCTGATACGGCTGGATGGTGCTGTCAGGCTGCCCCCGAAATAGATGGCTACATAAGTTCCTTGCCAAGCCAAATAGCTACGATACAGAAAATGGCCATAAACAGATAGCGGGCA
>WTJO01000148.1 GCA_011524805.1 Alphaproteobacteria bacterium | reverse complement strand
GTATACCGGCTTCCATACCTGCCTGAATCATCTCAGGGGGAAATCCGGCATCCATCAAGCCCTGAGACATGCTGTCGCCTGCCTGTTGAGCTGCTTCATCAGGTGGAAGTCCCTGATTGAGGGCATTTTGAAATGCCTCCTGCCCCTGTGCATAATAATTTTCCATAAACTCCTCCTTTCCCAAGTCAAAACTGGACAGAATGCAAAAATATCCTATCCTGCCTGCTTTCTTTCCTCGTCAGCCAGCTCGATACAGATATGGCGATATCCGGTATGATACGCCGTTCCGACTTTCGGCCTGACTTCCTTAACTATCCAAAAGGATAATAACCCATTCAAAAGGTTAGCATTGAATCTTTACAGATTTCAATAGGGCCGAAAATATCTGGCAAAATATCATATAATTTCAACAATTTCATATGGTTGAATAATGTAAAATATGGTTTTCAATGACTGTTGGCAGGACAGGTGACCAGAAAATGGCTGTGCTAATTGCCGGACAGGCTGGAAATATCTGTCCGATTAAGATAATTTTGCCGTAAACAAGCTCCTTTTTTTGATATAAATCCTGACTGGTTGAGGAGAGCAGATAATGACAGCTAAAACATGTTTAGTGATCGGGGGCGGCAGAGGCATGGGGGCTGCTACCGCCCGCGAAATGCACAATAAAGGCTATAGGCTGGCATTAATGTCACCATCTGAATCCTGCGAGCTACTGGCAGACGAGCTTGGTGGTGTGGCTGTCAGGGGCAGGGCTGAGAATGCAGATGATTTGCAGGCCTGTTTTGATCTGGCGATGGATAGCTATGGGCGGATTGACAGTCTGCTGATACATGTTGGCGGACCGCCAAAAGGTGATTTGCTTGAGATATCGGATGCAGACTGGGAGAAAGCAAACCAGATGACAGTCATGCCGGTGATTCGCATGGCAAAGCTGGTCACCCCTGTCATGCAGGCGCAGGGCGGCGGCTCAATCGTGAATATCACTACCTTTTCTGCATTTGAGCCAAGCCTGACTTTTCCCACATCCAGTGTGTACAGGGTTGGGGTATCATCATTTACAAAATTATATTCCGACCGCTACGGCCCCGATAATATACGTATGAACTGTCTGCTGCCGGGCTTTACGGACAGTCTGGATCTGCCAGATAAATTCGCACAGATGTCTGCGCTGGGGCGGCTGGCACGGGCAGAAGAACAGGCAAAGATAGCTAGCTTTCTGCTATCTGATGATAGCAGCTATATTACAGGCCAGAGCCTGCGGGCAGATGGAGGTGTGACACGGCATATGTAAGCATTTTCCACCGATATCGCAGTTTCGGAAACATCAGTTCCGTTTCATCCCAAATTCTGTGATATGCCTGTAAATTTCAGTATGATCAGGCGCGCTATCTGTGCTGTGCTGCAATATCTCAAGCGCATCATCCAGATAATCTGCCAGCGCCTGTGTTATGGGTGCATCGAATCCGGACTGGGCGATAATATCACTGGCAATGCCAACATCTTTGGCCATGAGCTGAAGGGCAAAGCCGGAATTAAAAGCCTGCGTCAGCACAAATTTGTCAATCTTGACCTCGGTGGTGTTATTGCGGCCAGTTGACCCGTTTATAATGGTTTGGAATTTCTCGGGTGCAATCCCGAATTTCTGCGCGGTTGCCAGTGCCTGAAAGCTAGAGACCAACCCGGCCGCAGAGACATAGTTATTCAGTGCCTTCATCGCATAGCCGGCTCCGTTAGGCCCGATATGCGCAGGTCTGCCCATTTTTGCCAGTAACGGCTCTGCCCTGTGATATATCTCTGGCTGCCCGCCAGCCATAATCATTAATTCTGCCGATTTCGCCTTGGCAACGCCCCCCGACACAGGCGCATCCAGATATGCTGTCTGTGCTGTGGCAAGCAGGTTGTGCATCTTCTTTGCGGTATCCGGATGGCATGAAGACATGTCAATCAATAACGCATTTGCACCATTGCCGTCGCGGGCTTTGATAAGCTGGCTGGCAATATCCAGCACCACTTCGCCATCTGGCACCATGGTAAAAATAACTTCACAATCTGCAAGCGCATCAATGCTTTGTACACGCTGAATAGGGCTGTCTTCTGGCATCTGCCAGTTCACATCAAAGCCAAATAGCCTGATGTCCTCATCTACCAGATGAGGCGCCATCACAGCGCCCATTTTGCCCAGCCCGATAAACCCTATTTTCATAACATCAGCTAGCCCCAGATAGCCTGTTCCGTCTCAAGCACCAGCTCAAGCTTGCGTCTCTGGTCATCGGCAGTGATATTATTGCCTTCTTCGGTCGAAGCAAAGCCGCATTGCGGCGCAATACCTAGCTGGTCAATATCAGCAAATTTGCTGGCTTTATCAAACTGGGCTTTCAGCCCGTCCATCGATTCAAGCTCGCCTGTCTTGGTGGTAATAAAGCCGACCATCACACGCTGGTCACCCTTGCTCAACTGGCCTAGCGGGCTTAGGTCGCCTGCCCTGTCAGTGTCATATTCCATAAAAAAGACATCCACCCCTGTCTGGTTAAATACAGCATCGGCAACAGCATCATAACTGCCTTCTGCGGCGTGGGTAGATCTGAAATTCCCGCGGCACATATGCATGCCTATGGTCATATCTGCTGGCCTGTCCTTGATGCTTTCACGCATCATCCGCGCATATTGCGTAATCAGCCAGTCAGGATCCTGCCCGTCAGCCTGTTTCGCCTGACGGTGTTTGGGATCACACAGATAGGCAAAGAAAATATCATCCATCTGCAAATAGCGGCATCCGGCATCATAAAATGCCTGCACAGCTTTTCTATAGGTCAGGATTAGATCATCCATCATCACTTCGACATCCTGATAGGGCGCGTAGTGAATATCTGTGCTGGCAATTCTGAAATGACAACAGCTAGGCCCCGGAATGGAAATTTTTGGGATGATAGCACAATTATCGGCAAGATATCGGTAATGGGACAGCATCGGATGGTTTGCCGGAAAATCCAGCTTGCCCGAAATCACCGGATGGATAGGACGTAGCTTAATGCCGGCAAACTGAACACCTTCATCACGTTCTTCAAGATCCAGCCCGTCCAGCGCCCCCATATAGTCATAATGCCAGAAAGACCGCCTAGCCTCGCCATCTGTTGCGACCTTCAGCCCGACTTCCTGCTGCATGGCAATCAGGTCAAGAATTGCGGCATCTTCTGCTTCTTTTAGCTGTTCTGCGCTGATAGTCTGTGATTCAAAATAGGCTTTGCGTGCGCTGGCAACTGTTTGAGGACGTAACAGACTGCCTACATGATCTGCACGAGGGATGAATTTTGATGATGACATAATGTTTCCTTTCATAACCAAATATTAGATTATCTGGACTGAGACTAGCTATCCCAGTCAACATCGAATTTGGTGACAATAGCCGATATCTGCTCAGGGTTTAGCGGGGTGATATTCATGCCTTTGGTAAGGAGTGCCAGGCGGGCAGTATCTTCCAGCTCTTCAATCGCATAACAGGCGGCCTCAACATCCCTGCCAGCCACAACAGGGCCATGACTGGCCAGCATCACAGCAGAGCGTTTGCCCGCCAGCCCGCGCACAGCCTCACCCATTGCCGCATCACCTGGCAGAAAAAATGGCAGCAGCGCTACCTTGCCAAGCTTCATGATTCCATAGGGCGTAAGTGGCGGCAAAAAATTATCGGGGTCATTATCATCACATAGAGACAATGCCACCGCATGACAGCTATGCAGATGCACCACCGCCCCTGTTTTGGTGCGGGTATCATAAAAGGCTGTATGCAGGGGCATTTCCTTTGTTGGGCTATCGCCTGAAATATGCCGGCCAGTGGCATCAAACCTGCTCAGTCTGGCAGGGTCAAGAAATCCGAAGCTGGCATTTGTGGGGGTGACCAGCAGCCCGCCATCATCTGTTCGCGCAGATATATTGCCTGTACTGCCATGGGTAAGTCCTCTGTCAAACAGGGATTTGGCAAGCTGGCAGATTGTCTCTCGCAATTTTGTATCAGCCATCATGACAGCCTGTTAATCGCATCACTGAAAAAACCTGTCTGGCCAAAATTGCCTGATTTCATGGTAATCGCACAATGCTGGCCAGCAATATCAGCATAGCACCAAGGCACACCCGGGGCAATTTCATCCCCGATTACAAGCTGGTCAATGTTCAGACGCTGGGCGACCGCACCTGATGTCTCGCCACCTGCGATAATGAATCTGCGCACTCCGCGATTAAAGCCATCTTCTGCCAGCTGAGACAATGCTGCCTCGACAAGTGCGCCAGCCTCATCTCTGCCAAGCCTCTGCTGAACTTTTTGCACAGATTCAGCTGCAGCTGTTGCATAGAGTAACGGCGCATCAGCAAGCTTCTGACGTGATAGCCAGTCCTGTGCTTTTGCCAGCCCGTCAGCTTGCAATTCAAGCGGGTCAAGCTGATAGGCAGGCCCGTCATAGGCTGCCACCTGCGCCTGGGTCATCTCAGAACAGCTGCCTGACAGAATCAGGGTACGCTCATCTATATGCGGCCGCAGGGCAGATGCCGGCGTGTCTGGCAGCAGACCCTTTTCCTGATAGATATGGGGCAGTGCCATCGCCACCGCAGACCCGCCCGTCATTAAAGGTGCATCTGCATAGGCACGGGCAATAATCTCAAGATCGGCATTCGCTACAGCATCCACCACCACATGTGCGATATCATCATCCTGCAATTTGGCCAGATGGGCTTTGAGATGCGCTTCGCCCTGTGCCACTACCAGCCTGTCAGCCAGCCCTACCTTGGCTGTTGTCTGGGGCGCCAGAAGACGCATCAGATTGCTATCTGTCATCGGGGTAAGCGGATGATGTTTCATCGGGCTTTCGGATAAAAGTTGCTGGCCAACAAACAGATTGCCCATAAAAATTGACCTGCCATTTTCAGGGAAGGCAGGACAATAGATTGTCTGGTCTGTATCTAATGCCGCCATCAGCGCTTCTGCGACAGGGCCGATATTGCCGGCTGGCGTGCTGTCAAAGGTTGAGCAATATTTCCAGAAAAAATGCTGTGCGCCTGCCGCCTTCAACCAATCCAGTGCCGCCAGAGACTCAGATACAGCCTCATATACCGGTGCGGTGCGGCATTTCAAAGCGATAATTTCAAAGGCCGAACTGTCCGTAGGCGGTGAAGATGGTACGCCAAGGCGCAAACATACCTGATGACCTGAACGTGCCAGCAATCCGGCAAGATCAGATGCGCCTGTAAAATCATCTGCGATCGCCCCAAAGATTGTCGTCATAATATGTATATATCCCTCAGAGGAGTCTCTGCCTTATATGAGATTAGCCCTGATTTGATACCAGAAGATAGACGAAAAATATCATACGTTCTGCTTTTCTGCCTGAAATACCTGCCTGCCTTCTATCAAAATTTTGAATAATTCATCTAAAAGATGTATTTTTACAGACGGCTGGAAAATCTATAAATCCGTAAAACATGTATATTTATTTTACGTTATTTTCTCTTCTATTTCAAAATATGAAAAATTCAGCCATTAAACGAAAAAGTTCGATTGAATGCTTTTTCTATTATAGATGTTACTTACTATTTAACATTTCGGGTTTTTTGTCTGGCTAGGATATCCAGCCCATCAAAACAGGGAAATCTTCTTGGCACGCACGTAGGA
>WTJO01000222.1 GCA_011524805.1 Alphaproteobacteria bacterium | reverse complement strand
CACCAGACCTGCATGATGATTGCTTCCCTTGCCAACTTCCTTGCTGACCTGATACCAGTTGACAAATTTTGCCGCCGGCACCGCAAGCTGGGTTCGGGCAACATCTGCATCGCCGGCCAGCCAGCTTTGCCATGATGCCACCGGCAGCAACGCCGGACATCCATGATGAATAGCCCCAAGGCCGGTATCTGCCTGTGTTGTGATGATCACAAACTGACCTGGCTGATGGGAACGCGCCGGACGAAACAGCCCTGCCATGGCCATCACCCGCCCATCGGAAAGCTGCACATGATAGGGCGTTTTATCTGCTGACCATTCATACCAGCCAGAAGCGATAACAAGACAGCGTTGCTGTTCTAGCAAAGGCGCAAAGGTCGGCTTTTCGGTCAGTGTTTCAGAACGGGCATTGATAATCCGCTTATGAGGCTGTGAGGTTGTAAAGCCAAATTCGGCCTGACTAGCTTTATTTTCCAGCCCGTCAGAAGACAGAATCAGGCTGGTATTTGATGGCGCGATATTCCAGCGTGGCTGAAGGTTCTGGGTAAGCACAACACCAAACCGCTCGCGCATCTCATCATTGGTAGTGGTCAGAGTAAACCGCCCGCACATCTATCTTGTCCTCAGCTGATATATATATCTGGCCAAGCATAGCAGACTGTAAAACCAGTTGCACCCCCGGCCATCTTCACGCTAGAAACAGAACAGTTTCATAGCAAGGCATTTTTATGACGATCCTCACAGCTTCAGACGCCCATATCAGGCAGGCCGCAGATAGTCTGCGGAATGGCGGACTTGTGGCCTTTCCTACTGAGACAGTTTATGGCCTTGGGGCGAATGCGTGTGATGAGCATGCTGTCGCAAACATATATGCAGCAAAGAACAGGCCGCAATTCAATCCGCTTATTTCGCATTATGCCAGCTCTGAGGCCGTGTTTGCAGATATTGACAGCAACCCGACTGCCCGCATGCTGGCCAGCCATTTCTGGCCGGGGCCTATGACGCTGGTGCTTGACCGGCCGACAGATTGCCAAATCAGCACACTTGCCAGTGCAGGCCAGAATTCGGTGGCCGTTCGCGTGCCGGCACATCGCATAGCGCTTAAGCTGCTATCTGCATGCGGCTTTCCTGTGGTAGCGCCATCTGCCAATCCAAGCGGGAAAATAAGCCCGTCCTGTGCAGAACATGTGGCACGTGCAATGGCAGATAAGATTGATATTATTCTTGATGGCGGCTGGTGTGAGCGTGGGCTGGAATCAACCGTGATTGATTGCAGGGATGAAGACCATATTATGCTGTTACGGCCGGGGCCTGTGACAAAATCAGAGATAGAGGCAATTATCGAACGCCCGGTTATCCTGCCTGCACACGATAGCAACATGCCAGCCTCACCTGGCCAGCTTGCCTCTCATTATGCGCCAGATGCAAGACTGATCATGGATGTTACCACGCCGCCAGACGGTGCTGTCTATATCAGCTTTGGTGTGGCAAAAACAGATAATCCGCTAAATCTCAGCCTGTCTGAAACGGGCAATCTGCATGAAGCGGCGGCAAATCTGTTTAACTGTCTTCATCAGGCTGACGCAACAGGCTGTGATCTGATAGCTGTCTCGCCTATCCCGCAAACAGGGCTTGGACGTGCGATCAACGACAGGCTGAAACGCGCCGCTGCACCCCGCTGAAAATCTGCTTTTGGCCTTTTCAGCACTGCGCAATCGGTCTATCTTTCATGAACAGGCTTATATAAAGAGACACGCTCTATGGATGATATTACTTCATTTGAACAGATTATCGGCAGTCAGAATATCATTACCGCCGAACAGGATAAAATTGGCTATCTTGAGGACTGGCGCGGCAATTTTACTGGCAGTGCGCAGGCAGTGCTTTTGCCACGCAGCACAGAGCATGTCTCTCAGATACTTGCCCATGCAGATGCCCAAAACCAGATAATTGTCACCCAGGGCGGCAATACAGGGCTGGTTGGTGGCGGCATTCCCGACAAATCAGGCAATGCCTTTATCCTGTCTACAGCCAGAATGAACACTGTCAGGGATATATCAGAGGTCAATCTGTCCATGACAGCCGAAGCAGGTTGTATTCTGGAGCAAATCCATACGATCACCGAAGCAAAAAACCTGTATTTCCCGCTGAATCTGGCAGCAAAGGGAAGCTGTACTATCGGCGGAAATCTGGCCACAAATGCCGGCGGATTAAATGTAGTCAGATATGGCACAACCAGAAATTTATGTCTTGGGATTGAAGTTGTGCTGATGGGTGGACGGGTGATGAACCTGCTTACCCCGCTACGAAAAGACAATACAGGGTATGATCTGAAAGATTTATTTATCGGCTCTGAGGGCACGCTTGGCATTATCACAGCCGCATCCTTAAAATTATTCCCTCTGCCGACAGTGCGTTCGACCGCGCTTGCCGGTGTGCGTGATATTGATGCAGCAGTTGAATTACTGGGCGCGCTTCAGAAAAAATCAGGTGAGAAGGTTGAAGCCTTTGAAATTATGCCGGGGATATTGCTGGATATTGTCTCAAAGCAATTTCCGAATATTCCGATGCCGTTATCGCCTATGCCCGAATTTATGGTGCTGATGGAAATTGCCAGCACAAATGATGAAGATGGCCAGCCTGACTCAGAAGGCGCAATTCCGCTTACCGCATTGATGGAACAGTTTTTAGCAGATAATTTTGAAACTGGTCTGGTTACAGATGCTGTAATTGCGCAAAATGAAACCCAGCGCAAGCAATTATGGGATATTCGCGAGCATTCGCCAGAAGCTACAAAGCAAGAAAGCTGGCCTGTTAATACAGATATTTCTGTTACACGGGCCGACTTTGCCGCTTTTTATAAAGATGCCACAATTGAGGTGAAATCAGTCTATCCAGATGCACGCATATGCGGATATGGGCATCTTGGCGATGGCAATGTGCATTTTAATGTGCTGGAGCGCGAAGGGGGCGACCCTAACTGGCCGGAAAAGCGCGAGGCTGTCAAACATGCTATTTATAATGCACTGTCAAAGGTAAACGGCTCTATAAGTGCCGAGCATGGTATCGGACAGATGAAAGTTGAGCAGCTAAAAGAAGTGAAAGACCCTGTTGCGCTTGAGGTGATGCACCAGATAAAGCAAAGCCTTGATCCGAAGGGGCTTCTAAATCCGGGCAAAATTCTGGGTTAGCCCATTTTTTCCATCTACCCTATCAGAGGAGCAAACCAATGGGACAGGCAGCCAAGGATGTACTGAGATTCTGGTTTTCAGAATCTGTGCCAGAAGACTGGTTTACAAAAAGCGACGCATTTGACAGGCAGATAGAGACGCGGTTTGGCGAGCTGGTAGAACGCGCATTACTGGCACAGCTTGATAGCTGGAGTGCAGACCCCTCAAGCCGGCTGGCCCTGATTATTTTGCTTGATCAGTTCACCCGCAATATTTACCGCGATACGCCCCGCGCCTTTGCCGGTGACGACATGGCACTTGGAATCTGTCTTACCGCAATTGCCGATGGGCAGCTTGAGGATGAAGAAGAAGTAGCAAAACGTCAGTTTCTGTTAATGCCCATGATGCATTCCGAAGATATAGATATACAGGATCAGTCATTGGCATTATTCAAGACATATACTTCTGAGCGCACCTATGATTATGCTGTTATGCATCGTGACATTATTGCCAGATTTGGTCATTTCCCGCATAGAAACGCTATTTTAGGCCGCCCCTCCACGCCAGAGGAAATAGCCTTTCTGAAAGAGCCTAATTCATCTTTCTAGCATGAGCTAGCTCTGCCTATTTTGTGCCTATTTTGTTCATGTCTATTGATGCCATCTTGCGGAGTCTGGTGATAACCTTATCCGGGCTTAGGTCTGATAGCGGGATATGACGCAGATAATCTGCCTGCGCGCCAACAGGGGCAGACATCTCGGGGTTGGTATCTTCGCCCATTACCATAAGGGTAGGCACACCGCATGTTGCCGCCATAAAGACAGGCCCTGTATCATTGCCAATCACAAATCTGGCTGACGCCAGCAGCCGCGCAAGTGACATCAAATCTGTTTGTGCTGTCAAATCAAGCACATTGGGGAAATGGCGTTTTACATCGTCATTTGCAGACCTGTCATCATTAGTGCCTGCCAGCACAGCCGTAATGCCGCTTTCAGTTGCGAAGCGGGCAATCTGGGAGAATTTTTCCGCAGGCCAGCGTTTTTGCGGCTTGGCAAGCGAGCAGCCTGCAAATAACACCGCGTAGCTGTGAGGCGCGAGATGCACGGCCTGTTCAGGCATTGCTGATGACATCATCCAGTCAAGCGCGGCTGATTTAGGCGGAGCACCTGCCAGCTTGGCCGTAATCAGCATACGGTCTGTATTATTCACACCAGTGAAATCAGGCAGCCTGTCAGACGCAGAAGCGGCGGCACCAAACCATCTGGCAGAGGCAGGGGCAAATCTGGCATAATGCGCTGTTCTGCGTGAGCATTGCATATCTATTATATGTGTCCAGCCAGCGCGCAGATATGACAGGGTACGATAGGCAGACATCAGATGCCAGACAGGTTTTCGTCTATCTATCAGCACCTCGTCAAACCAGCCTGATGCGGAAAGCAGACCTGCAAAGGCAGGTGTTGTCAGCACCGCGATATGCGCATCTGCAAAATGCGCCCTCAGGCTGGCAAATGCGTCAAACCCCTGAAGGATGTCACCAAGCGCGCCATGCTTGATAACCAGAATTTTCTCATTCTTCGCCATGATCAATATCCTGCAAGAGTGCCTGCCCTTCTAAAAGTGTGTTGAGATGATAGCATGGGCTGGCAAACTCTATGACTGACTTCATCTTCCAATTTTGCTAGAGATATAGCATCATCTGCTAGCAGATGACCAGAAATCAAAAAATCAAAAGCTATGTTACCATGCCTACCCGACCCATTGATATCATATTGCCCTATAAAGAACATATGTCGGCTGGCAATCAGGGCGCAATCGCCACAATTGTTCAGGACCTTGTTCACCATTCAGGCATGGCCGGCCAGTTTCGGGTATTCGGCAGACCAGCTTCGGGGATGATTGCCCAGCCTATTGACTATCATGGCGTGAAGGTCAGATTCCCGTTTCTGCATGGTGGCCATAATGCCGGCTTTGCCAAAGCCTATCTTAAACAGATTAGACAGGACGGCCTGCCACGCGCTATCGAAGTGCATGGCAGATGCCGCAATGCCCGCATCATCGCCTCAGCGTATCCCGAAATTCCGACTTTTTTATATCTGCATAATGACCCTACACAGATGGCAGGCGCAAAAACCATTGCCGAGAGACGCTGGCTTGCCACCCATCTGGCAGGTATTTTCTGCGTATCTGAGTTTATCAGACAGAAATTTCTATCCGGACTATCGGATAGTGAAATTGACAGCCAGAATATTATCACACTCCATAATGGGGTTGAACGCTGGCTAGACAAACCTGCACATAAACAGAATACCATTGTAATCGCTGGCAGAATGGTGCCAGAAAAAGGGATTTATCCGGCATGTAAGGCGGTAAAACCTGTTCTTGAGGCACATCGGGACTGGCATCTTCATATTATTGGCGGAAAGCATTTTGCAGATGCGCCGTTATCGGCATATGAGCGCAAAATTGCTGCCCTGCTAGAACATATGGGCGAACAGGTGACCATTCACGGC
>WTJO01000075.1 GCA_011524805.1 Alphaproteobacteria bacterium | reverse complement strand
CCGCCAACCTGTCTGTTAATCCGCTTGATGCGGTCACTACCGTGACAACGCAGATTGTCTCTATTTTTGTTGGCGATCAGGAATTTGAATCTGCCAAGACACTCTCTGCCTTTGCACTGGCGCTAACACTGATTGTCATTACTTTGGGGCTGAATTTTATAGCCTTGCAGATTGTGAAGAAATACAGAGAGCAATATGACTGAGAAAACAGCGCAGCAAAAACAGATAGAACAGCGCCTGCAAAACAGCCTGAAAGGCCGCCGTGCCAAAGAACGCCGTTTTGTCTGGTTTGGCCGTTCGGCTATTGCTGTTGCACTGATATTTCTGGCGACCCTGTTTATTTCTATCGGCACCAAGGGCATTCCGGGCTTTTTCCAACATTATGTAACCTTGAATGTATCACTTGATGCCCAGCGTCTTGACCCGCTAGGCGATATGTCTGACCAGTCCTTTTTTGACGGCGAAGCTAAAAAGCTGGTCTATGAAGCGATATATGCCGAACTGGAGGCAAGTGGCCGCTCAAAGAAAAAGGCCGCCCGCCAAATTCTATCGAACGGCTCTGATGTCAGGCTAGTGAGCTTTGTTAAAAACAATATCGACAAGCTCGATACGGTACAGCCGGTAAAGCTGGCACTAGATGATGATGCTGATAGCTATCTCAGAGGCTTTATCTCAAAGGACACGCCAGAGAAATTGCGCCGTGTAAATGACATACAGATTGAATATATTGAAGCATTACAGGCAAAAGGGCTGATAAGCTATGAGCTGTCTGATTATCTGTTTTTCGGCAGTGCATCGCGGAATGCGGAGATGGCAGGCATAAAAGGTGCATTCTTCGGCTCTATCTATACGCTGTTTATCTGTTTTATCATTGCTTTTCCTCTGGGTGTGGCGACAGCGGTTTATCTTGAAGTATTTGCCCCTAAAAACAAAGTGACAGAAATTATCGAGATAAATATCAATAATCTGGCGGCGGTACCTTCTGTGGTGTTTGGCATTCTGGGGCTGGCGATTTTTATTAATATTTTCGGGCTGCCACGCTCTATTCCGCTTGTTGGCGGTATTGTGCTGGCACTGATGACCCTGCCAACCATTATCATCTCTTCGCGCGCCTCTATCAGGGCTGTGCCGCCATCTATCAAGGATGGCGCGCTAGGTGTTGGCGCTTCCGAGATGCAGGCCACCTTTCACCATGTTGTGCCACTGGCCATTCCGGGCATGCTAACAGGCGCGATTATCGGCATGGCACAAGCGCTTGGCGAGACAGCACCATTATTGATGATAGGCATGGTTGCGTTTATTGTAGATATTCCAAATTCGGTCACTGACCCCGGCACGGTTCTGCCTGTGCAGATATTTATGTGGGCAGATTTTGCCGAGCGGATGTTTATTCAGAAAACCAGCTCTGCAATTATCATTCTGCTCGGGTTTCTGATAGCCATGAATGGCATTGCCATTTTAATCAGACGGAAGCTGGAACGGCGCTGGTAGATATAAAGAAGAATAAGCAGGATAAAATTATGACAGACCCCGTTGTTAGATGTGAGAACGTAAATATCTATTATGGCGAAAAACAGGCCATCAATGATATTTCAATCGATATTCTGCCAAAGCAAATTACCGCCTTTATCGGGCCGTCCGGCTGCGGTAAATCTACCTTCTTGCGCTCACTTAACAGAATGAACGACACGATTGACGGCTGCCGCATGGAAGGTAGGATTCTGATTGATGATGAAGATATCTACGCCCCTGAAGTTGATGTTGTTCCCTTGCGCGCTCGGGTAGGCATGGTATTCCAGAAACCTAATCCGTTTCCAAAATCCATTTTTGACAATGTTGCCTATGGACCTAAAATTCACGGGCTTGCCAAAAGCAGTTCTGAACTTCAAACAATCGTTGAACATGCGCTAAAGGGCTCAGGGCTATGGGAAGAGGTAAAAGACAGGCTGGATCAGCCCGGCACAGGGCTTTCAGGTGGCCAGCAACAGCGCCTATGTATTGCCAGAACCATCGCCGTCCAGCCTGAAATTATCCTGATGGATGAGCCATGTTCGGCGCTAGACCCCATAGCCACAGCCAAAATCGAAGCATTGATGACAGATTTGGCAAAAGACTATACAATCATTATTGTAACGCACTCCATGCAACAGGCCGCCCGCGTATCCCAGAAGACCGCGTTTTTCCATCTGGGCGACCTGATTGAATATGGCGACACTACACAAATGTTTACTAACCCTCGTGAAAGCAGAACCCAGGATTATATCACTGGCAGGTTCGGCTAGGAGTATATATTATGAATGAGCATATCGTATCATCCTATGATGACGAGCTAAACAAACTACAGACATTGATCATGACTATGGGCACAACTGCCACAGAAATGGTTGATAATGCAGTTGATGCTCTTCTGAATGCAGATAAGGAATCTGCCAGAACAATCATTGATACCGACAGGGCAATCAATGCAGGTCTGTCCAGGCTGACAGAATTGTCACAAAATATTCTGGCATTACGCTCTCCGATGGCGAATGATTTGCGCAAGGTGTTATCTGCCATTCAGGTCGGGCTGAATATTGAACGTGTGGGTGATTTAGCAAAAAATATGGCGAAATTGCCGATTTCTAACGAGATATTCATCGAAGATATCTATGCAGTTGAATTGCGCAAAATGGGCAAGATTGCCTCGGGCA
The DNA here is from genome assembly GCA_011524805.1 of Alphaproteobacteria bacterium. Taxonomy (GTDB): domain Bacteria; phylum Pseudomonadota; class Alphaproteobacteria; order Puniceispirillales; family Puniceispirillaceae; genus WTJO01. Next base: position 3,098 of record WTJO01000075.1, on the reverse strand, counting down.
ATCTGTTTGATTCATTAAAAACCTATAATCAGGAAAATGCAGAAGAAGCATTGATTGTGCATGCAAATGACATAAGGCTGGATGAGCTTCACAAAGCCTTTTCAAAATCTGTCATGCTGAACATCACCAAGGATGTTGAGAATATCGACAGCTCAATTCATCTATTATTTGTATCCCGCCATCTGGAACGGGTGGGTGACCATGCAAAAAATATCGCCGAAGCCACCATCTATAAGGTAAAAGGCGAAATTTATGAGCCGAGTGACTAGCCCCATCCCCTATATCTCTTTATTGTCAATATTCGTCCTTTGGGGATAAACCACAATAAAGAGAGTGAATAAGATGGAAAATTTTCTAGAAACTGGCCTTGAAAAGCGCAAGCAGACGCTTGGTGCAGACTATGTTTCACGCACAATGGACTCTGCTGACGATTTCAGCAAGCCATTTCAGGAAGCCATGACCGCATGGTGCTGGGGCTTCGGATGGGGTGATGAGGTCATAGATGCCAAAACACGCTCAATGATGAATCTGGCCATGATAGGCGGTCTGGGCAAAATGCATGAATGGGAGTTGCATTGCAGAGGCGCACTTGGCAATGGCTGCTCGGTAGAAGAGATCAGGGCGATTGTGCATGTTATCGCGATTTATTGCGGTGTCCCGCAAGGCATGGAATGTATGCGTTCAGCCCGCAAGGTGCTAGAAGAAGAAGGCAAGTTATAAGCTGGCATCCTGCCGCAAACCACTAGAATTGAGGCAGGGCTTTTTCTGGCCCTGCATCAAGCCGCCAGACAAAGCCTGACCTGCCATATGCGGGGAAAATCTGCCCGACCAGCGGGTCATGGCCGGGGATAACCAGTTCCGGCTTTGATGCAAGTGCCTGAATAGTATCAAAACCTGAAAACATATCCTGCAAATCAACTACAATCGGGAATGGGCGTCTGGTCAGATAATTTTCATAATAATGAGATGCATCAGAGGCAAGACACATCCAGCCAGCACCAGTTTTCACGCGCACTACCTGCAAGCCTCTGGAATGGCCACCTGTGCGGTGGGTTGTTACCCCGTCTGCAATCTTATGATCAGAGTTGGTGAATTCCAGCCTGCCTGAATATAGTGCAGATACTGCCTCGCAAATATGCGCTCCGGTAAAGGGCATGCGCAGCACATCTTCACACATACATGGCCCTGTAGCATAGGCCATTTCATCAGGATGCAGATAAAAACGTGCTTCTGGAAATTCATGCAGACAGCCTGCATGATCATAATGAAGGTGGGTGATAATGACATGTTTTATCTGGTCTGGCGTAATAGACAGTGCCGCCAGCGCTTCTGTCTGGGAACGCAGAATTGGCCTGCCACGCTGTTTTGCTTCACCTGCGTCATAGCCAGTATCCACCAGAATGATCTCGTCCCCTGACCTCAGCACCCAGACAAAATAATCCATATCATGGGCAACATTATGGTGCGGATCAAACAGGAAACTGTCAAAGCGTGTTCTGCTGTTGCGCTCGGAATATTTCAGCGCATAAACTTCCCATAATGTCTCGCTCATCTCTGCCTCATCTATCTCTGTTGGTGCTATTACACTAGCACTTTGAATAAGCGTATAACAACGCTATATACAGTATTATGACTATGAACACGCTTTTGATCGGGGTTGTCGGTGCGGGCTATTTTGCCCAGTTGCATCATGCCGCATGGCAGAGATGCCGTCACACCTGGCTAGCCGGTATCGCAGACCGCAATCCGGATGTCACCACACCGGCAGACATTCCGCTATATCAGAGCCTTGAGCAGATGCTGGTATCACAGAAACTTGACGTGCTTGATATTGTGGTGCCGCCAGATGCACATTGCAGGCTAATTGAAACAGCGATTGACGCAGATATATCACATATCATTTGCCAGAAACCTTTTTGCCAGTCCCTTGAACAGGCAGAATATATCACGGCAAAGGCAGAGGCAGCCGGCATCTCGCTTGTGATTCATGAAAATTTCCGCTTCCAGCCATGGTATCGCCTGCTAAAATCAAAGATTGAGACAGGTGCTTTTGGACAGATTTACCAGTTCCGGTTTGCCCTGCGCCCGGGCGATGGCAGAGGGGCTGATGCCTATCTGGCGCGCCAGCCCTATTTTCAGGAGATGCCGCGCTTTTTAGTACATGAAACAGCCGTGCATTTTCTTGACCTGTTCTGCTTTCTATTTGGCACACCGCGCCAGCTATATGCTGATCTCAGACAGCTAAATCCTGTGCTGAGAGGTGAAGATGCAGGGGTGATTATGGTTGAATTTGATAATCATCTGACCGCCATTTTTGATGGTAACAGACTGTCTGATCATCTGGCAGATAATCCGCGTCTCACTATGGGTGAAGCATGGCTGGAAACAGAAGCTGGTGTGATAATGCTAAGCGGCGATGGCCAGCTTGCCCTTCGCCGCCATGGCCAGCAAGATGAAGACATAATATTACCTGCCCATCAAGATAGCCAGTCTTTTGGTGGTGACTGTGTCTTCCACTTATGCCAGCATGTAGCAGATGCATGGACTAATGGTCAGAGGGCTGAAAATACTGCCCGTGAATATCTTGAAATTATGAAGCTGGTCGACACCGCCTATCAAAGCGCGGCCGAGGGCAGGAAAATTAATCTGAATGTCAAAGGATGAAAAATGAGTGCAAAGCTGTTTTCTGAAATACCTGTCGGGGGATTAACCTTACGAAACCGCATTATTGTGGCGCCAATGTGCCAATATAGTGCGGCGGACGGTGTCGCCAATGACTGGCATCTGATGCATCTAGGACAGTTCGCTGTTGCCGGTGTCGGGCTGTTATTCACCGAAGCAACTGCTGTCACGCCCGAAGGGCGTATCTCGCCCGGCTGTCTTGGGCTATGGAATGATGCACAGGAAGCTGCCCTGAAACATGTTGTCGATTTCTGCAAAAGCTATGGCAATACCCAGCTTGGCATCCAGCTAGCACACGCTGGCAGAAAAGGCTCAACTGATATGCCATGGGCTGGCGGCAAGCCAATTGCGCCTTCTGACGAGCGTGGCTGGAAAAATTGTGCGCCTTCTGCCACCCCCTATGCCGAAGGCTGGGA
>WTJO01000116.1 GCA_011524805.1 Alphaproteobacteria bacterium | reverse complement strand
GATTGTGTTGCACCGGATGCTGTGGATGCTGGCCTTGCGCAGACTGGAACGCCGCACCCAGACAGCACCGGCAGCCACTGCCAGCTTTGTGGCAGACTGACAAACAGAGAGGCAGAAAATGGGCGCTGAGAGCTTTATCGAAATGGGCGGATATGCTGGCATTATCTGGCCAAGCTATGGGCTGGCCGCGATATTTGTGATTGGTATTGCTATCCATTCTGTGCGCCGCAAACGCAGCATTGAGCGTCAGCACGCCAAACACTCTGATAAATAGAACCGATTTTTCCTGCAAAAAGTTGTTATTTTGAGGCGCCCTTGCGCCTGATGCAACAAAAGACACCAAAGTGTCCTTCGAGTGTCTTTTGAGGATTGGTGCGAAAAAAAGCCCCCCCCGCGCGGGGGGTATTATCGATTTTCTTGTATTTTTTCGCTATTTCCGGCGGCGGGTACGGCGGCGGCGCGGGCTGTCATCGCTTACCACATTATCTATCAGGCTTCGCTCAGGCAGGCTGACAGCAGCAGATAGTTCTGCATAGGGGTCTGTCTTGTGCGGAAAGGCCATTGCCCGCACAAAATGATTTTGAAATTCGCGTTCAACAGCGGTTTCAATCTTTTCTATCTTGCGCACTGTCTGCTCAATCTCGGCGCGGGCATCACTGTTCAGCAACGCCATCCTTGCACCTGCGCCGGCCGAATTGCCAGCGGCGATTACATTCTCCAGCCTGCAATCTGGCACCATGCCCAGCACCATTGCATATTTCGGGTCAATATGGGTGCCGAACGCGCCTGCCAGCGCTACCTTGTCAACGGCAGAGATGCCCATCTTGTCCATCAGCAATTTGAAGCCTGCATGCAGCGCTGCTTTGGCCAGCTGGATAGCGCGGATATCGTTCTGCACAATGGTGACTGTCTGGCTAAGCTGATAGCTGAAAGTGCGGCCATCAGGGCGTATTCTGTCTGTTGCTGCGGCCAGCGCACCGTCAATTACGCCATCTTCATTAATAATACCTGCCAGATACATCTCAGCCAGCGCCTCGATAATACCAGAGCCGCAAATGCCGGTAATGCCTGTATCCGAAACAGCCTCATCAAAGCCCGGCTGGTCTGACCATAGCTCACTGCCAATCACGCTAAAGCGGGGTTCCAGCGTTTCAGGGTCAATCCGCACACGCTCAATCGCCCCAGGCGCCGCCCTCTGTCCGGCACTTATCTGCGCGCCTTCAAATGCAGGGCCGGTCGGTGACGAGGCAGCCAGCATATGATTGCGGTTGCCAAGCACGATTTCGGCATTTGTGCCCACATCTATCAGCAGATGAATCTCATCCTGTTTATGCGGTGCTTCTGCCAGCACCACCCCTGCGGCATCTGCCCCTACATGACCGGCAATACATGGCAGGAGATAGACTCTGCTACCTGCATGCAGACCAAGTGACAGCTCGTCTGCGCGTACATCAACCCGCTCGTCAACAGCCAGCGCAAACGGAGCACCGCCAAGCTCGATAGGGTCAATCCCCAATACCAGATGATGCATCACAGGGTTGCCAACCAGCACCACTTCAAGCACATCATCTGGCTGACAGTCTGCCTGTTTGGCGGCACCTGAAATAAGCTCTGACAGGCCGTCACGCACGGCGTTCGTCATCTCGCTCGCGCCACCCTCATTCATCAGCCCATAAGATACCCGGCTCATCAGGTCTTCACCAAATCTGATTTGCGGGTTCATCATGCCAGAAGATGCTAGCACCTCGCCTGAATTCATATCGCACATATGGGCAGACATGGTGGTCGAGCCAATATCAATCGCAGCCCCCAGAATTCTGTCTTTCAGCCCTGCCCACACAGCCACAATCTGGCGGCCGTTGCGAAGTGCAACAGTGATTTGCCATTTGCCTTTTCTCAAAGCTGGCTGAAGCTGTTGCAGGACATGTAAATCACAGACAATATCGCCTGTTACGCGGTCTGGCCATTGTTCATGAAGCGCTTCAATCACCCGACGTAAATCCCCCGAAGGTTCATGCATATCAGGCTCTCTAACCTCGATAAAACATAGCCGTACGGGCGGCTTTAGCTCGACCTGTTTGTTATCTGCCTGTTTGCGTACCAGCTGGTTATGCACTTGCGAGCTGGCAGGCACATCAATTACTACATCATTCTCGATGGTACATTGACAGGCCAGCCTGCGCCCTGCTGCCAGCTGCCGTTTTTCGGCATAGCGTGCTTCCGAGGCAGAGGCCTCACTTAGCGAGCCAGCAGACGAGCTAAGACCATGTTTTGCGAACTGGCCTTCGCCAACATCTATCTGGCACCTGCCACACATCGCTCTACCGCCACAGACTGAATCAATATCCACCCCCATCTGGCGGGCGGCCTGAAGCAGATTTGTGCCTGTCGCCACCTCGCCCTGACGACCAGAGGGGGTAAAGACAATTTTGACATTTCTGGATGTTGCTGCGCTCATATTATTCCTGGCACGACTGCGATAGATTAGGCTCTGGCACGCCGCCTTGTGGCTCTGCGCTCTCTGCCGCCACTGCCTTCAGCCGGTGCTTCTCTGAATTTGGCAATCCAGCGTCTGCATTCAGGATCAACACCGTTCATCACATTCGCCCCCATGATAGCTGTCATTTCCTCTGCATGCAGAGGGTTCATAATCGCAGATGTCATGCCGGCTCCTGCGGCCATAGACAGAAAAGCTGCATTCATACCATGCCTGTTTGGCAGACCAAATGAAATATTCGATGCCCCGCAGGTTGTATTGACCTTTAATTCAGTGCGCAAACGGGTAATCAGATCAAGCGCGGTGCGCCCTGCCATATTAATCGCACCCACAGGCATGATAAGCGGGTCAACCACCACATCTTCGCGCGGAATACCAAAATCTTCGGCACGCTCAACGATTTTCTTGGCAACATCATAACGCACATTTGCATCTTCAGAAATGCCTGTTTCGTCATTGGAAATTGCCACCACAGCCGCGCCATATTTTTTTACCAGAGGCAGAACAACTTCCAGCCGTTCTTCTTCGCCTGTCACCGAATTTACCAGCGGTTTGCCCTGATAGACAGACAGGCCAGCTTCCAGAGCTTCGACAATCGAGCTATCAATCGCAAGCGGCACATCTACAACAGACTGCACAAGCTTGATTGATTCAGCCAGAATAGCCGGCTCATCTGCCATCGGGATACCTGCATTTACATCCAGCATGGTTGCCCCTGCCTCTACCTGCGCAACTGCATCAGAGATAACACGCTCATAATTACCCTCAGCCATTTCGGCGGCCAGCAATTTTCTGCCTGTGGGGTTAATACGCTCGCCAATAACACAAAAAGGAGCATCAAAGCCGATGGTAATTTCCTGTTTATGAGAAGAGATACGGGTCTGTGTCATCTTGTCTACCTTTTCTTATGTCTTATCTGGGCAATTCTGAAATTCAAATCATTCAACCACATCAAATCCGCCATCCTCACGCAGACTTATCTGGCCATTGGCAATAGCACTGGCATACCTAGCTGTTTTCGCAAAACCGCCAAACGGATAATAGTGAAAATGGGCCAGCTTGCAGCCCTCATCTGCGGCCATGCCTTCCGCCAGCCCTGAAAGCAGCAGATGCGGCGACTGTACCGTCATTAATTTGGCGACATTTTTGGCCTGTTTGGCAATAAAGCGCATAGAGGGGCCAATACCTGATATTTGGGCAAATCTGAATAATGTTTTTATCGTGGCAGGCCCCGGAATCCCGATACGTATCGGCAAGCTGTTGCCAGCATCACGAATCGCCTTCTCCCAGTCCAGCACTGCCTGCGCATCAAAACAGAACTGGGTTTCCATATACATATTGAGCCCTTCGGTGCGCGCCAGCTCATTCTTGTCCGTAATCGCCTTGGCAAGCGCATCTGCGGGAATATCGGGGCTACCTTCGGGATGGCCTGCAACACCGATATGGGTAATGCCATATTTTTGTAAAATGCCGGTCTGTAGCACCTGCATGGAATTATCAAATGCGCCCACAGGCACATCGACCCCGCCCCCTATGACTAGCACCTCTCGCACATTAGCCTGAGAGGTCATGGCCTTGACAAGCTGGTCAAGCTGGTCTGCATCAGATAGCGATCTGGCTGCGATATGTGGCACGGCATTCATGCCATCATCTGCCAGCCTTTTTGACACCGCAATTGTATCAAGCGGATCAGTGCCGGGCAGGAAGGTAACATTCACGCTCGTTGCTTCTGGCAATATATCTGCAAAGCTGTCAATTTTGGTTGCCCCTGTGGGTGTAACCTCGATTGACCAGTTCTGGCCCGCAGATTTAATCTGTTCAATACCCATCATTGTAACCCTGTTTACAGCCCTTAACGCCATCTGGAAATCACAGCGTTTAATCTGTCAGTTTTGCTCTAATTCAGATTGCTTCTCATCGCCCCTTACCGTGCCGATTACGACATATCTAAAAAGGCGCATGCCAAATAAGCACCAGCCTATGGGCAAAATCAGCTATCCCTGCCACCCTGCGCCACCAGCGTTGCCAGTCTGGCAGAATCATATTCAGCCTCAAGTGCGTCTGCCTTTTTGCGTGCTTCATCTTCAAGCGCATCAGAACAGTCTTCGGGGGTGCCTCTGCGCCATTCAGCAAGATAGTCATCTGTACTGTCAGCGCCATCACGCATGGCCGCCTCGTCAATCGCAAGTGCAAAACGCCTGTGAAGCTCAATTTTGGCCTGTGTGCGTTTGCGGCCTCTGCCAGCCTCTGCAACAACCTGTGCAGGTATGTCGCGCCAATATAAAGTGATAAGCTGTGCCATTAATTACTCCTGTTCTGCCAGATGGCAGATATATAAAAGGGGCTGGCTGTCACCTGCGAAGTAACCTGCCCAGCCCCCGTGCATTTTCAAAATATGTTGCTGTATCTATGCGACAGCTTCATTGCGCTTTGCGATTAATTCCTTGGCTGTTTCAACAGCGACAGCTGCATCACGGCAATAGGCATCAGCCCCGACAGATTCGCCAAAGGCTTCGTTTAGCGGCGCGCCACCAACCAGCACGATATAATCATCGCGAATACCTTTTTCGACCATCGCATCAACCACGACCTTCATATAGGGCATGGTGGTTGTTAGCAAAGCAGACATGCCCAGAATATCCGGCTTATGTTCTTCCAGTGCTTCAAGGTAGTTTTCAACAGGGTTGTTAATGCCCAGATCAATCACTTCAAAACCAGCGCCTTCGAGCATCATGGATACAAGGTTTTTGCCAATATCATGAATATCGCCCTTGACGGTTCCGATTACAACCTTGCCAACACGTGGTGCGCCTGTCTCAGCCAGAAGCGGGCGCAATACCGACATGCCGGCCTTCATCGCATTGGCCGCCATCAACACTTCAGGCACAAACAGAATACCGTCACGGAAATCAATCCCCACAATGGTCATGCCCTCAACCAGCGCCTTGGTCAGAACATCATACGGAGTCCATTTGCGTTCCAGCAGAATTTCGACACCTTCTACAACTTCTTCCTGCAACCCGTCATACAGGTCGTCATGCATTTGCTGGACAAGCTCGTCATCATCAAGTTCGGATAGGATAATATCTTCTTCATCTGACATATCTGCCTCCTCGGCTCATTCTGTTACAGGGCCATTTCGTTCAGGCTGCTAGCCCGAAAACCGTATCTACAAATCTTATTTCGCTTGAGGCCAGCAACTATGACAAAGCAGTGACGACAGAATCTAACCTAGCGGCGACATTTCCAGAATAGAAACGCCATATCATCCGTAAATTTAGCGTTTTGCCATAAAATATCGAGTATTTTTCGGGCGAACGACCTGCGTTTCTGGCTGATTATTTCAAATCTTCGGAATATCTGGTGAAAACAGGGAT
>WTJO01000092.1 GCA_011524805.1 Alphaproteobacteria bacterium | reverse complement strand
GTTAAAAGACAGGGCAGGGCCATGTTTACGCCACGCAGCTTATCTGGCATGATTTATCTGTGACAATCGGCAAGATGGGAAAGGCTATGAGTTCACTCTCGGGAAAGCGGATATTTATAAGCGGGGCATCGGCTGGCATGGGACATTCTGTTGCCCGTCATGCGCTTGATGCAGGTGCAGAAGTTGTTGCAACAGATATTTCAACAGATGGGCTGGATTTGCTATCTCAGGCAGGTGCATCAACCTCGCTTCTGGATGTGAGTGATGCAGATTCGGTCAGGCTGTTCTTTGATAAAGAGGCGGGCTTTGACGGGCTTGTCAATATGGCTGGCTGGGTGCATCACGGCACATTGCTGGATGTAGGATATGAGGACTGGCGCAAATCATTTGCGATCAATCTGGATAGCATGTTTTTTGTAATACAGGCCGCATTGCCGAAAATGATTGAGGGCGGTGGCGGTTCTATTGTGAATATGGCATCACTGGCATCATCTGTGAAAGGCTTTCCGCTAAGAGCGGCCTATAGCGCCTCCAAAGCGGGGGTGATCGGCCTCACAAAATCGGTAGCAGTAGATTTTATGGATAAGCATATCAGATGCAATGCACTATGCCCCGGCACCATAGAAACGCCATCGTTACATAGCCGGATGGGGCAATTGGCTGAAAAGCTTGGCAGTATGGAGAAAGCACGTGAGTGGTTTATATCGCGCCAGCCAATGGGCAGGCTGGGACAGCCAAATGAGATTGCCTCAATGGTGATATATCTGCTGTCAGATGCCGGCGCATATGCAACCGGCCAGCCATTTATTATTGATGGTGGAACAATTGCATGACATCTCATTTTGAGGCTGAAAACATCTTTTAGTATTGGGGGATAATTATATGAATAATCTACAGAAATTAGTGATAGGCAGCATTGTATGCATGTTATGTATTTTTATTTATGCAGGGATCAAAACTATCGGATGATTTTGGCATGGTGATTGCAGATTTGTCTGCGAACCGTTGCTCTGTAAGGTTCACTCGCGGAACCCTCACTACATTCATGTTTACCTCTTATTGTAGTGAGGGTTTTCCCTTTTTTTGAAAGATGAAGGCAGTTGCCAGCATATGGATAACGATACTCCGTCAAATAGAGACCGGCTTCTGGCCGAATTGAAGCAGGCGCAATCTGAACGCTCAAAGCGGCAGAAGGCATTATATGATGTTGCAGACGCAGCCCAGAATGGCATGGCAGACAGGGTGGATGCGGTTAGAGTTATCCACAAAGCAGACAAGCAGCGTTTTGCCTCGGCAATCAGTGATCTGATGAAGACCCGCTAGACCTGTTTTCTATCTATTATCAGCCTCGGTAAACATGCTGTAACTGGCATGATTGTTGCTTTCCTAACACTGTCATCAATATGACAGGAGGAGGAAGCTATGTCATTTGACGCAAATATAGAGGCCGAAGAGAATAACGGTCTGGATTCAGAATATATCGTTGATATTATCGAGGCTACTATTCGTGTGCTGGAAAGCACAGGGCTGACACGCGAGCAGTCGCTTCAGGTCATGCTGAGCCAGATAGCTGTTCAGTTACCACCTGATATTATGCAGGTTGGTGTTGAGGTTTCACAGAGATATTCCGAAGCCTTTGCAGGTACGAACTGGGACAGCGAAAATCTGACACAAAAAACAGAGAAATGCGGCCGGACCGACCATCCTAACGCCTATTTGTAAAAAACTAACCTGTTTTTGATCGATTTCTATTGAATCTCTGCTTTCTGCATCTGATGATGTAGAAAACCAAAGAGATTTTGATGGCGCACCCAAAGGCTTTATTATTTGATGTATTTGGAACAGTTGTTGACTGGCGGTCAGGCATAAGCAGCGCTGTCTCCGAAATAGCCAAAAAAATCGGCCACTCTGTTGATCCAGAAGCGTTCGCAGATGCATGGCGCGGACTTTACCAGCCATCTATGCAAGAGGTAAGGGACGAAAAGCGCCCATTTACGATCCTAGATGTGTTGCATCGTGAATCTCTGCACACAGTATTATCACAATTTTCATTTCCTGAACTATCAACAGAAGACGAGCAGTTTCTGGTTACGGCATGGCATCGGCTGAATGGCTGGCCAGATGCAACAGACGGTCTGGCGGCACTGAAACAGCATTATATTATTGCGCCTCAATCAAATGGCAATATTGCGCTGATTGTGAATATGGCCAAACATAGCCAGCTTGGCTGGGATCTGGTGCTTGGTGCAGAAGTTGTATCTCATTACAAGCCCTGTCCCGAAGCCTATGTAATCGCATGCGAGAAGCTTGGGCTGTCACCTCAAGAATGTATGATGGTTGCAGCACATAATGACGATCTTGCAGCCGCTAAGGCACAAGGCTTGATGACAGCGTTTATTCTCAGACCACATGAACATGGCAAAGGACAGAAGACTGATCTGAAAGCAGAAGGTGCATGGAATTATTGTGCTGATGATTTTCTGGATCTTGCCAGACAGCTTGAAGCAGATAGATAACATCCTGTAAAAAGAAAGGCACGACATGGCATCTAACTTATGGAAAGGGCAGGCATTTTCTGTCAGCCATGCAGATGGTTCAGGCACGCAGACATCTCAGTTTGAGGGCGGGCTTCGCGCCTTTTTTGAATATCGTGACCTTGGCATTAATGACGCAACAAAAGGCAAATTTATCGCCCATGTCATAAGAGCGGTACCTGGCCGGCATGCTGAGCCAAAATGGCATATCCATCATCTGGATTTCCAGATGGTCTATATCCTGCAGGGGTGGGTGGTATTTGAATATGAAGGTCAGGGAGAGGTCACCTTGCGCAAAGGCACTTCTGTGTTACAGCCACCCGGCATCAGGCATCGCGAGATTAGCCATAGTGATGATCTTGAACTTATTGAAATTTGCTCGCCTGCCGAGTTTGAAACCGAGCTGGTAGACGCGCCTGAAAGCTGATCAGATATTAGCCAAACAGATTATCTGTTATTACTGGCAAAAGCGTAACCAGAAGCAGGCAGGCCATTACGGCATTAAATATCCTGAGATGGTTGCGCTGTTTCAGAACTCTGCCCAGAATCTCGCCAGCATATCCCCATAACAGGGTAGATAAAATCGTCACAATCGCAAAAATTGACGTGATAAGGATGGTGGCGTGAAGCGGGCTGGCACTGGCACTGGCATAGGTAGAGATAGCGCTGATAATCACGATAACCGCTTTGGGATTTATTAGCTGAAACAGGGCAGCGGCTGTAAAGCTGAGCGGCTGGCTAACCTGTGGTTTGTCCTGTTGAGGGGCAGCAGTGGCAATTTTCCATGCCAGATACACAATAAATATCCCGCCAGCTATCTTGAACAGGACTAATAGCTGGGGCAAAGCTGAAAACATGCTGGTCAGCCCAAAGCTGGCAGCAACTACCATACAGAGAAATCCGGCGCATATCCCGAAAATATGCGGCAATGTCCGGCGCAATCCAAAATTTGCACCAGAAGCGGCCAGCATCACATTATTCGGCCCCGGTGTGAAGGCCGCAACAAAGGCAAATATCGAGAATGATAATAGATGTGCAGTTTCCAACAAATTTGCCACTTCTTATAGCTATGATGAATAGGCTAGTGGACAATATGTATCAGACTGATTTCAAAAGACAAGGCAGACGTTCAGCCCACAGAAAATCACAGATTATCTGGGCAGTATATTCATCTAGCGTCTGGGTTTCAATCCGGTAGAACAGACTGCCAGTTGTAAGCCTGTGCTCATTAATATTCAGCTCTATATGCTGTAACATATCAGGATAGGCGGCACGCAATTTCTGGCGGATTGTCTCGGCATTATCTTTTTGTGAAAATGATCCTAGCTGGATGACCAGCTCGCCTGTTTGCGGGGCGGCGATAACCGGAATTTCTTGCGGTTTCTTCGGTTCGACAGGTGCTAATTTAGCCTTTTTTGTGGCCAGTATCTGTGAGTCTGTCTTTTCTATAGATTTCACCTTGACGGCGGGGATGGCTGGCCTTGGCTTTGGTGTGTCGGGCAAGCTTGTTGTCACCTGTTTGGCGGGCGATGCGCTATCCTCAGGTGTTTTCGGTGCAGGTGCGATTGCCGTGTTGGCAGGTGTCGGCTTTGTGCTTGAGGGTAATGACAGCGCAAAGCTTGCACCCTGTCCGATATTCAGGGTGATTTGCTGGCTGGCTGTATTTTCCGGTCTTTTGTTTGCCGATGCTGTATTGGCCGCTGTGGCGGCCGGCGCTTGAGTTTTTATCCCAAGCAGATAGCCAAGATCAGGATTGCTTGCCAGAATCTGCTTATCTCCCTGAGCAAACATGGTACGACAATAGCTATCGATCAGCTTTTGCATCTTTTGCTGGCCAATCAGCCCCTGTTGCGATTCATTATCTACCCCTGTGAAATCAGGCGCATCCTTGCTCATCAGTGATTCAATTACCCAGTCGGAATATTTACTGACCAGATTGTTTATTTCATCTGAATCAGGGGTGCGCTGTAATTCAAATTCGGCTGCTTTACGGATAACGGCTCCTGCATATTTGCGGCGTTCTTTCCATAATTTGCCAATATCGGGATTCAGGACAGACTGGGCTTCCATCAAAGATGAAAAACTGGCACAAATCGCGCCCTGTTCTGCAAGATAGGCATAGTTTTTCCAGCTTTCCAGACGCAATTCTGCCCGTAGATAGCCACTATTCGCTATCCAGATAATGCTGGCTATAAGGCAGAATATGCCTGTTTTTCTAAACGCAGAGGTAACTGTCCTAACCATCTTTACCAATAACATGCATGCCGCGGTGTATAATCATAGCAAAAATGATGCAAAAATAATGCCGAACTATTAAGTTATGAGGCACTATGAAACTGGATGGCGTCTGCGGCGGCACGTAATAATGCCCGCGCCTTGTTCTGGCATTCTTCATATTCGGACTGCTCGACTGAATCATAGACAATGCCGGCACCTGCCTGAACATGCATCTGGCCATCTTTCAAAATTGCAGTACGCAAGGTAATACATGTATCCATATCGCCGCTCACCCCGATATAGCCGATAGAACCAGCATAGATACCGCGTCTGTCAGGTTCTAGCTGGTCAATAATTTTAATCGCCCTGATTTTTGGCGCGCCAGATACAGTGCCCGCAGGAAAACCGGCAACCATAATATCTATCATATCAGCGTCATCTTTGCGCATACCGCGCACTTCAGAGGCAATATGCATAACATGGCTATAATGTTCTATTTCAAAATGAGAATGTACCCGCACAGTCCCCGGCTGCGAGACACGTCCAACATCATTTCTGCCAAGATCAAGCAACATCAGATGTTCTGAGCGTTCCTTTACATCCGCCAGAAGATCATCTGCATTTGCTTTATCTTCAGCTTCATTGCGTCCGCGTGGGCGCGTGCCAGCGATCGGGCGGATGGTTACTTCGTTATCACGAAGCCTCACCAGAATTTCAGGGCTAGAGCCTACGATTGATACATCGCCAAGACTGAAACAGAATAGAAAGGGTGACGGGTTCAGCCTGCGTAAACTGCGATATAAGGCGATTGCCGGAAGCGAGAAGGGGATGGTAAAGCGCTGGGATAACACCACCTGAAAAATATCGCCAGCCTTGATAAATTCCTTTGCCTGTCTAACCATCTCAAAAAATGTCTGTTTTGACATATTGGTTTTCGGGGTCACTTCTGCTTCTGATGTATCGCTAATCGGCACGGCCGGCATTGCGTCTTCAAGCTGCTCTTCTGTCCTGTCAAGCAGGCCGGTTGCAAATTGCCATGCCTCATCGCCAGTGCTGAACTGGGCAGGACGTATCTGGACAGCAAGGGTGATGGTATCTTTCAGCCTGTCAAAAATGGCTACAAG
>WTJO01000039.1 GCA_011524805.1 Alphaproteobacteria bacterium | reverse complement strand
GCCAATGTGTTTCAGGCGTTTGCCTTTTTCAGACAGATTTTTGACGAGCGGGCAAAACAGTTTAGCGATATTGAAACAGGCCATGCTTATGTTGATGCCACCGCGCTTGAGCTGGTCAGAAAGCCCTGGATGTTTGATGTAATGGTGATGGAAAATATGTTTGGCGATATTCTTTCTGATCTGGCAGGCGGGCTGGTGGGCGGTATGGGCATGGCGGCCTCTGCCGAGATTGGCGATCATCATTGCCTATTCCAGCCGGCGCATGGCAGTGCGCCCGATATTATGGGACAGGATAAGGCCAATCCGCTAGCCGCCATCCTCAGCGGTGCAATGATGCTTGACTGGCTAGGCCACCGCTCGGGCAATGAGCATATGCTCACTGCCGCCGAGCTGATAGAAGATGCGGTTACTAAGGGCTTTGCCGAACGCGCGCTGCGGCCAATGGAATTTGGCGGCGATATGGGGCTGAACCAGATGACAGGAGCGCTGTTAGAGATTGTGAAAGGCTAGCGCGGATAGTCTGCCCAGCCTAGCGGCCCGCCTTTGAAACGCGGAAAGCCGATACCCATGATACAGCCTATATCCGCGTCATCTTTTGAGGCGACAATCTGCTCGTCAACTGCAGAGCGACAATGTGCGATAAGCGGTGCCAGAATATCTTCTGCAAGTGCCGCCAGCTCAGATGCAGGATAGCTGGCGCGTTCCCTGACCGCCTTTTTGCCATCCCACTGATAGAACCCCGCCTGTGTTTTACGGCCTTTCTTGCCAGCAGAGATAAGCGCTTCAAATCTGGCAGCCACCCTGTCTGGCACACCCAGCACATGGCCAACATCCAGACATACATCCAGCCCTATCTGGTCACATAATTCAATCGGCCCCATCGGCATACCGAAATCAAGTAATGCCTGATCAATCTTGTCTGCCTGCTCGCCAGCTTCCAGTACATCCACTGCCTTGAATAGATAAGGCAACAGGGCACGATTAACCAGAAAGCCTTTTACAGATTTCACTGCCACAGGCATTTTGCCAAGCTGGCCTGAGAACCACATGGCGCGCCCTAGTGCTGACGGGTCGCTCTGCCTGCCGGCTATCACCTCTACCAGAGGCATGACTGGCACAGGATTGAAAAAATGTAGCCCGACCAGCCGTTCAGGTGCATCTAGCGCAGACGCAATATCCTCTATCATGATAGATGAGGTATTTGTGGCCAGAATAGCGTTTTTATGCGCGCGCTTCTCTATATCGGCAAAGACTGCCTGTTTGATCTCCAGCCGTTCTGCCACCGCCTCAATAATAATATCTGCACGTGCAACCCCCTCGCCTTGAGGGTCAGCCATCAGCCGTGCCTTTGCTGCCTCAGGCTCGGAACTTCGTTTGTCAAACAGGCTGGCGGCCCTGTCAATCGCCGCATCAATCGCCTTTGGGTTCATATCTGTCAGGGTGACTTCACACCCTCTTAGCGCAGATACAGCTGCAATATCGCCGCCCATCGTGCCTGCGCCTATCACATGCACATGCCGGATCTGGCTGTCGCCACGGGCAGATTTCTTGACGGCATCTGTCATTGCAAATACCCGCCTTAGATGATGGCTAGCCTCGCTTAACATCATCTTCGGAAACAGATTTTGCTCGCCTTTTGTCAGCGCCTCAGCACAGCCTTTTGCTGTTTCGATATGCTCGTAAATCCAGAATAATGCTGGCATATGCCGCCTGTCTGCACCTGCAAGATAGGTCTGCTGGGCATAGGACAGCGCCTCGGCCAGCGCATCTGCATCAGGGTCAGCATGGCGGGTGGCCGGCTTGTCAAGACAGCGTGTGATGGCTGCATCAAATCCGTCTCTGTCGGCCACCACCTCGGAGGCAAGCCCTACCTCTAATGCCCGTGCAGCACCTACAGGCTTGCCGGTAAAAATCATATCCATCGCCGGTATCAGCCCGATACGCGCCACTGCCCTGCCGGTACCGCCAAAGCCGGGCATTATGCCCAGATTAATTTCAGGAAAGCCAAGCATGGTCTTTTTTGATTCTGTCAGGATGATATGGTCAAACCCAAGCGGCACTTCCAGACCGCCCCCTACGGCCACCCCGTCAATACAGCAGATAGTCGGATAAGGGAGCTGCTGGATACGCCACAGCATGTCATGCGCCACGCCCATCATCTGGCGGACATCAGCTTCTGTTTTCAGCTCGGAAAATTCGTGAATATCAGCGCCATAGACAAAGCCATTCTGTTTTGCAGATGACAGCACCAGCCCGTTAAGCCCGTCCATCTGCTCAATCTCGGATATAAGCTGTGCCAGCTCTGCCACAACCTCATTTCGCAAGATATTGACAGAGCTATTCTGGACATCAAGTGTGATATGCCCTATCTGGCGGTCATCAATCTCAAAGCTGCAATGCTGAAATTCTGTCATATCTAAAATTCTCTTTTGCTAGATTTACGCTATGTGGATTTATGCTATGTGAGAGGGGGCGCCCCCTCTCAGGCAAGATTAACTCTGCCATATTTCCCTGCCCTAGGCCAAAATATAATTTTACACCTTATGCACGCCCTATAACAGGAATGGATATAGCGCTTGTAGCCTTGGCGATTAACAGCCAGAATAAAATGGACATATCAGCACCCATACTGCCCAGACCCGCTATATGCAAACATTGCCGGAAAGGTGCATGATGGCCTGACATGTGGTAGATATATCTCCAGCCAGATTTTTGGGCGTTCTACAGGACGATTTTTGGGGCAATTTTTGGGGCAGATTTGCAGTTTTCTCTATGACATCAGAACAAAATCTTCCCCTCGCCATAACATTTCTGATGGCACAGATAGTGATTTCTATCGCGATTGGTGCCTTTGTTAAATCCATTTCTGCCGAGACGGCACTGATCGTTATTCTGTGTTTCAGATATATTTTCAGCATACCTCTATTGCTTGTGTATGGCTATATTCAGCGCGGCCGCGCGCTATTTCAGGTCACTCAGAAATCTGTGCTTGTGGCACGGATAATCGCTGGCCTTATGGGGCTGGCAAGCTATCTATATGCTGTTATTCAGCTTAGTATTTCACTGGCAACCGTGCTTGCCCAGACCATGAGCCTGTTTATCACCATGATGGCGCCGCTTATTCTGGCTGAACGCATCGGTATCAGGCGTGTTGCGGGCATTAGCACCGGCTTTATTGGAGTACTGATTGTTCTTAATCCGGGTAGCGAGATCTTTTCAAGCTATTCGGTCGAGGGGTTGATTGCAGGGATGCTGTCACCATTCTGCGGCGCGCTCATGTATATTTTCCTGCGCAAACTTGGTGCCTCAGATGCGCCAATTTCAACAGCTATCTGGTATAATCTGGCTGGCTCGGTCTTATTTCTGCTTTTGATGGTGTTTCTTGATCTGTCTGTTCCCGTATTTTCAGCAGATACCTATGGATTATGGAGCATTCTTATCGGTATCGGGCTTGCTTCCAGCCTGCAACAATTTCTGATGGCACGATCTCATCAGCTTGCCGAAGCCTCTACCCTTGCGCCATTTCACTATGCCTCTGCACCGCTATCTATCTTTGTCGGGATAGCCGCTTTTAATGATCATATCAGCCTGAATTTCATTCTGGGGACACTCGTGATTATTGGTGCCAGCTGGTATATTTTGCGGCGCGAGCAACATCTGAAACGCACAGGCAGGCTATAGCTTTTTCAGCACCATAATACGCGAGGTCATCCCAAGCCTGACAATATGCGGGCCCATTTCCTGTTCGAGAATTTCTGCTTTGCCTGTCTGTGCCGCCGCATTGCATGCTGCCATATAGGCTGGATTCTCCAGCGTATGGTTATTTAGCGAGAATACCAATAGCCCGCCTGCCGACAGCTTGTCCAGAAGCTGGGAAATAGCTTCAGGCGGTGCGTGTTTTTCAGCGATCACCCCCATCGCCGTAATAGCAGCATAGCTATTATCAAAGCTGAACGGATTTTCAAGACTAACCACAGACAGGTTGCGATAGACACCGGCTAGATTGCGCGCCTTATCTACCATCTCCTCTGAAATGTCAGACCCGTCAATAGTGGCAAAGCCTGCACCCGCAAGCGCCATGCCCGAAATACCGGTACCGCAGCCAATATCAAAAATAGGGGCTGTCCTGTCAGGCAGGTGCCGCAATAATGCTTCGGCACATCGTGCAGGCGTGCGATAATCATGGCTTGCCATGGTATCATCATAGCTTTCCGCCCAGTCACGATATAACTCTTTGGTCGCCTGCTGGCTATCCAGCTTGTAAGCCTGTTTCAAAAAGGGATTATCCTGCTGGCCTGTCATCATCGCCCCCCACGAAAACGTCTGTCCCGCCTATATCAAACCTCAAAAATCAAGACAGGTCAAACAGGCTGTCAGGCTGTTCTGCTAGACGTGCCCCAGCCTGCTCTGGGTGACAGCACAATTTCAGCCCCTGCTTCGGGATGGCGTGGAACATTCAGGCTTAGCAGCAATGAGATGCCGGCCATCGCCGCACCTGAGAGGAACACAGCCGCAGGCGATATAAGCCACAACAGGCCAAAGCTGACAGGCACAATCACTGCCGCGATATGATTAATGGTAAAGGCAACGCTGGCCGTGCTGGCCATATCTGCGGGATCGCCAATTTTCTGGAAATAGGTTTTAATCGCTATCGCAAAGGCAAAAAACAGATGATCAAGAACATATAGCCCTGCTGCCATAATCGCTGAATCAACAAAGGCATAGGCCACAAAAATACCAATCAGCCCCAGATATTCAAACACCAGCGCAGCGCGCTCGCCCACTTTTGTGATAATTCTGCCTACAATAGGTGCCAGCCAGATATTAAAGCCGGCATTTACCAGAAACAGCAAGGTGATCTGCACAAGCGAATAGTCAAATTTCTCGACCATCAAAAAGCTGGCAAACACAAGAAATATCTGCCTGCGCGCACCCGCAATAAAGGTAAGCGCATAATATAGCCAGTAGCGTTTGCGCAGGATAATCTGACGCCTTTGCGCTGTTTTCTGCTCAAATCTGGGGAATATCACAAAAGCAAATACCGCCAGAACAACACTGGCCAGCCCTGCCACAAGATAGGTAGGCTGATAGCTTTCCGCATCTGCTGCCAGACTGTCAGAACTGCCAAGCGCCTCCCAGCTAATCTCCGGCATGGCCAGCATATACACCACCATCAAGGCTCCGATGGTAAGCAGCTGGGCGGCCGCCCCTACCCCGTAAATCCTGCCCATAATGGTCGGGGCATCTTTTTTATCCAGCCATTGCAGGGTCAGCGACTGGTTACAGGCTTCATAATAATGAAACCCAATAGATGAAATAATGGTGGTGATATACAGCCCGATGGCAAAGGGAAAATAGCCTGTTAACGCCACCCCCGCACCCAACAGCCCAAGGGCAAGCAATGCCAGACGCTGTTCTGTGAAGAAAAACAGCAGATATACTACCAGAAATGACAGAAAGCCCGGCACTTCGCGAAGAGACTGCAAAATACCTATCTCGCGGCCGGTAAAATTTGCCACATCCACGGTAAAATTATTCAGCATAACCGTCCATGCCCAGAACGATAGAGGCATGGCCGCTGCCATCACCATCAACAGGGTTTGCGGCTTGTGAATAGCGTCAAGAAAGGCAGATTTCATATGGGTTTAGATTTCAGTTATTGCAGGCGTGTATTATCTACTGGTATAGACCTAATTTAGACCGTGGGACAGATATTTTAACTACAACGCGCCATTTTTGGGGAAACGCGGTAAAAGGAAAACAGGTATATGATACCATTCTTGGCTATTTTGCAGGCACATATCAGATATGACAGATAGACCACAAAGCCATTTGACCGGCATTATGCTGATGGCTGGGTTCTGTCTGTTCGGCCCTGCGATTGACATGTTTGCAAAGCTGGCCAGCGATACGGTTCCGCTGTTGCAGATAACAGCAGCGCGCTTTGGCTTCCAGCTTATCTTTCTGATACCGATAGCGATATTTATGAGATGCCTCTATCTGCCGTCTGTTGGCGAGATGGCAAGCCATTTTCTGCGCGGCTTTCTGATACTGATGGCCACCAGCCTGTTTTTTCTGGCAATAAGCTATCTGCCGCTTGCCGATGCGCTTGCAATTTTCTTTATCGAGCCGTTTTTCCTGACCTTTCTGGCTGTGCTATTTCTTGGTGAGCCAATAGGCTGGCGGCGGGTGATCGCCTGTATCATCGGATTTTGCGGAGCGTTGCTGGTTATCCAGCCACAATATCAGCAGGTAGGCTGGCCAGCCCTTCTGCCTGTTGGCACTGCGCTATGTTTTGCCTTCTTTTTATTGCTGACACGGCGGATGACACAGACAGGTTCGCCTGTCACAATCCAGATTTTTACCTCTATTGCCGCCTCGCTTCTGTTATTGCCGGTCATAATGGTGATGCATGACGGGTCTGTTGAGATGTTCAGGCTGAAACAGCCTTCATCCTTTGAATGGGTACTTCTGATAGGGGTTGGGGCAAGCGCGACCATTGCGCATCTGTTTCTGACCTCGGCATTTGCCAGAGCGCCTGTTGGCATCCTTGCGCCATTGCAATATCTGGAGATTGTGACAGCCGCCCTGTTCGGGATCTGGATTTTCGGAGATGTGCCTAACCTGCTTACCATAACAGGGGTGATAATTATTGTGCTTTCAGGGCTGTATGTGCTGTATCGTGAAGGCAAGCGGCAGGGTGCATCAGAGTTATCTTCCGCCTGATAATCAAGCAAAAAGATACATTGAAACAGCTAGATAAATCAGGTCTAATAACGGGCAGCATGTAATATTCTGTCGAGGAGAGTTGGGGATGAGTGACAAGAAACAAAAATGGAATTACACAGAATCTCGAAGTGCGAGATGGTTTGATCCTGATGATTTGCGTTCTTTTGGTCACCGCTCACGCGCCATGCAGATGGGCTATTCGCGAGAAGACTGGGAAGGCAAGCCTGTTATTGCGCTAATTAATAGCTGGTCTGATATTAACCAGTGCCATGCCCATTTCAGAGCCCGTGCCGAAGATGTCCGCCGCGGTATTCTTCAGGCTGGCGGTTTCCCGATTGAATTGCCAACATTATCTCTGTCTGAGCAATTTGTTAAGCCAACCACCATGCTATATCGCAATATGATGGCAATGGAAGTTGAAGAGCTGATCAGATCACACCCTGTTGATGGCGCTGTTCTGATGGGGGGCTGCGATAAAACCACCCCTGCTTTGCTGATGGGCGCAATTAGTGCGGGCGTGCCGTCTATCTTCATGCCGGCAGGACCTATGTTGCGTGGTAACTGGCGCGGCAAAACCCTTGGTTCAGGCTCCGATGCCTGGAAATACTGGGATGAGCGGCGCGCCGGCAATATCACAGATACACAATGGGGCGAGCTTGAGGCAGGTATTGCGCGCTCCTATGGCGTCTGTATGACGATGGGCACGGCCAGCACCATGACAGCGATTGCCGAAGCGCTTGGGGTCTGCCTGTCAGGCTCGTCTTCTATTCCGGCACCTGATGCCAATCACAAACGGATGGCGGCGGCCTGTGGCAGACGGGTTGTTGATCTGGTGTTTGAAGATATCAAGCTGACAGATATTATTACCCCTGCGATTGTCGAAAATGCGGTGAAGGTGGCGATGGCCTCTGGCTGTTCTACCAATGCCATAATCCATCTGATCGCCATTGCCAGACGGGCAGGTGTTGATCTGGGGCTGGATGATTTTGACAGGCTTAGCAAAGATGTGCCTGTGCTGGCCAATATCAGACCAACAGGCGATACCTATCTGATGGAAGATTTCTATTATGCTGGCGGTCTGCCAGCAATGATGAAACAGATGGAAGACAAGCTGGATTTATCTGTAACAACAATTGACGGCACCAGCCTGAAACAGAATATTGCGACTGCTGACTGTCACGATGAAGATGTTATCAGACCACTATCCAACCCTGTCTATCATCAGGGCTCACTGGCTGTTCTGCGCGGCAATATTGCGCCTAACGGGGCAGTGATGAAACCGGCGGCGGCAGAAGAAAGACTGCACAGACATAAAGGACCTGCACTGGTTTTTGACAGCTATCCCGAAATGAAAGAAGCGATTGATGACGAGGCGCTGGATGTGACGCCTGATCACGTACTTGTATTGCGCAATGCAGGGCCTGTGGGCGGGCCGGGCATGCCTGAATGGGGTATGCTGCCTATCCCGAAAAAGCTGGTCAAACAGGGTGTCAGAGATATGCTGCGCCTGTCAGATGCACGGATGAGCGGCACCAGCTATGGTGCCTGTATTCTGCATGCCTCGCCTGAAGCCTTTATTGGCGGACCTCTGGCACTGGTGAAAACAGGCGACATCATAGAGGTAAACATCCCTGAACGCACAATCAATATGCTGGTTGATGATGATGAGCTGGCCAAGCGCAAGGCAGAATGGGTTGCTCCTGAACCGCAGGCAACACGCGGCTGGAACTGGATTTCCGGACAGCATATCAAGCAAGCTGATGAGGGATGTGATTTTGACTTTCTTGAAACCAGCTTTGGCAGAACAGCCAAAGAGCCGGATATTTTCTAACCTTGAGACTGAGATAGGGTAAAGATGATGATTTCTAAAATTGTTTTAACAGGCGCGGCTGGCAGGCTGGCCAATCACTTGCGGGCACCACTTGCAAAAATATGCAAGACGCTGGTGTCAACAGATATTGCCCCGCTTCAAACCGAAGCACTGGCCAATGAAACATTTATAGAGGCTGATCTGGGAGATTATGCAGCAGTCAAATCAGTTATGGAAGGCGCAGAAATCGTTGTGCATTTTGGTGGCCATCCTGATGAAAAGCCGTTTGACGAGATTCTGCATGCCAATATTATCGGGTGTTATAATGTCTGGGATACGGCCTATCATGCAGGCGCACGTCGGATTGTCTATGCCAGCTCGATACATGCGGTTGGTATGCATCCAAAGACAGAGGCAATTAATTCACGAAGCCAGCACAGACCAGATAGCTATTATGGGCTAGCAAAATGCTTTGCAGAAGATATGGCTAAATTATACTGGGATAAAAAGGGGCTTGAGGCTGTCTGTCTGCGGATTTTATCCTGTGCGGATGTTGGTAATGCACGTGCTGTGGGCAGCTGGCTTTCTTATGGTGATCTTGTGCATCTTGTAGAGCGTTCGGTTGATACCCCTGTCGCAGGCTTTTCCGTAATTTACGGGGTATCCAATAATGACCGCGCACCTGTTGATAATTCGGACGCTGCTTTTCTTGGCTATCTTCCGAAAGACAATGCCGAACAATTTGCCGCCGAAATGTTTGCCAAGGATGGCGTGCTAGATCCCAAAGACCCCGATAATATGTGTCATGGCGGGCCATTTGCAACAACTGACCTTGGCGAGAGCGGGGTTGCCAAACTGGGTCTGAAAGAAACAAAGGGCTAGTCTCTGACACAGAAACTAAAAAAGGGGGCATGTGTGCCCCCTTTATCACTTCAGGCCGGAGCCATGGCTATTTCATCTGGCTAATCGCCGCATTAATACCTGCACTGAACAGCCTGACATCACTTGCCAGCGTGGCAAAATCAAACCCGCGTTCAAAGGCAGATTTTGCATAATCTGCCGAGCCGCAATGAATGCCGCACTTAAGGCCATGTGCCTTACAGCTTGCCAGAATTGTTCCAAACATATCATCCATTTCAGCTTCTGTGCGATCAAGCCCCGGGTTATATCCCATTGATACAGACAGATCAGATGGCCCGATATAAATACCGGTAAGCCCGTCTGTTGCCGCTATTTCGTCCAGATTTGAAAAAGCCTGTTTTGTCTCAACCATGGCAAAGCTGACCAGCGTATCATTAGCTTCGTGATGATAGTTGCCACCATGCACAATCGCCGCCCGTGTTGGTCCTGAGCTTCTGAACCCTTCGGGTGCATAGCGCATTGCACCAACAAAGTCTGCGGCATCCTGTGCTGTATTAACCATCGGACAAATGATGCCCAACGCCCCCGCATCAAGCAATTTCATGATAATGCCCGGCTCATTCCATGGCACCCGTGCAATTGGTGTCACACCAGACGCGCCAATAGCCTGCAACATGCCAAGCGCAGTCTGGTAATCTACCAGCCCGTGCTGGAGATCAATCGTGATACTGTCAAATCCGGCCAGAGACATAATTTCGGCCGAGACAGTGCTGGGGATAGAACACCAGCCATTCAGCCCTGTTTCGCCCGCTTTCCATTTATCCTGAAGTCGTGTCAATTTCATTGTTTTCTACTTTCACGTCAATATTTACGGATAGCTCCGTTCAGATAGTAATGCTAGTGTCAGATGATTTTACAGCAATGTCTATAAAATAAGCATAGCCAGACCTAGCCTGCCCCCATATAGTACTGATTAGTTTTCCTTTTCATAGTGTTATTTCCGGCCAATTTTCATGACAGTATTTGATCCTCACACTATCCATCCATTTCTGCCTAATAATCTTGGATTTGGCGGACTTGACAGAGATGATCATGCCCGTGGTGATGACAGTATTTTCAGCCAGCTTGCACAGCAGAAGACAACCCGCTATCTGCCTGTATGGCGGTCAATGAATCTGTTTGCCCCTCAGGCCACAGAGAATGCGCCGCCACACCTTTGCTGGCTAGATCCAACCCAGATAGCCGCCTTTGCAGAATATAACCCGATATTTATCTATCTTGGCAGGGATAGAGATAATCACGCCTATATAGCATTGGATATTAGCGCATGCGATGAGGCCAAAGCAGCAAGGCTGACCCCCGGTCATTTTGCCGATTTAAGAGAGGCAAGCCCGCTTATAGATGGGGATGAAGGCTCAATTCTGGCTTATGCCCGTGCGCTGTGTTTCTGGCATCAGCGTCATGGATTCTGCGGGGTCTGCGGACACCAGACAATACTGGCACGGGCTGGACATATGCGTGTCTGTGCCAATCCAGATTGCAACGCACAGCATTTTCCCAGAACAGATGCTGCCATGATTGTGCGTGTTACCTATGGCGATAAAATTCTGCTTGGGCGTCAGGCCATCTGGCCAGAAGGCATGATGTCTACGCTGGCAGGCTTTGTTGAACCGGGTGAAACACTGGAACATGCGGTTGCTCGTGAAGTCTATGAAGAGGCTGGAATAATTGTAAAGAATGTGCGCTATCAGCACTCCCAGCCATGGCCATTTCCAGCCTCTCTGATGCTTGGATTTTCAGCCGAAGCCGTATCAGACAGATTGCAGATAAATCATCATGAGATTGAGCATGCAGACTGGTTTACCAAAGCAGATATTCAGCAATTTGACGAAAAGGGCATGTTTTTGCCACGCAAATTATCTATATCGCGCCGTCTGATAGAAGAATGGCTTAATCGCTGATACCAGCTGCACCATATCTTAGCAGATTTGAAAATAGCTATAGTGACAATCTGGTTTTTGTAACCGCCTCAGCCCAGCCGCTCTTTAATGCATGACGGGTATTTCTGTTCATCTGCGGGGTGAATTTGCGTTCCAGATTCCAGCTCTGTTCTATGTCATCCAGCCCTGCGAATGCCCCGTCTGCAAGTGCCGCCAGCATCGCTGCGCCAAAGGCTGTAGTTTCTGTCACTACCGGCCTGTCAACAGGCAAATCAAGCAAATCAGACAGACGCTGGACAAAAAAGTCATTTGCCACCATCCCGCCATCTACCTTTACAGATACAGGTTTCACGCCATCGCCAGCCATCGCATCAAACAGATCACATGTCTGGTACGCAACTGAATCAAGCGCCGCTTTGATAAAATCATCAGGCCCTGTATCTCTGGTAATGCCATAAATGGCACCTCTGGCATCTGCAGACCACCATGGTGCGCCCAGTCCGGTAAAGGCAGGCACCATATACAGACCAGAGGCTGACGCCTTTGCGGCGCGGCTCTCTGTTTCTTCTGCGCTTGTTATCAGCCCCATCTCGTCACGAAGCCATTGCACCACAGCCCCTGCAATAAAAATTGATCCCTCAAGCGCATAATATCGCCTGCCGTCAAGCTGAAGCCCAATAGTGGTAAGCAGTCTGTTTGACGATCTGACCAGTTCGGTGCCTGTATTCAGAATAACAAAACAGCCTGTACCATATGTTGATTTAATATCACCTGCCGAAAAACAGGCCTGACCGACAGCCGCACTTTGCTGATCCCCAATCGCGGCCAGAATCCGCAATGGCTGCCCCAGCACGTCCGAGCTGTCAACATTGATATTCGTGCAATCCACAATCTGCGGCAATATAGCCTGCGGCACATTAAACAGGTTGCATAAATCCATATCCCAGTCACCAGAGCGGATATCTACCAGCGAGGTGCGAGCGGCGTTGGTAGCATCGGTAAGATGATGTTTGCCGCCACTAAGCCGCCAGATAAGAAATGTTTCAACCGTACCAAATGCCAGATCGCCAGCATCCGCAGCTTTTCGCGCACCCTCGACATTATCCAGAATCCATGCAATTTTTGAGGCGCTAAAATAGGGGTCTATTACCAGCCCTGCCCGTTCTGAGACCAGCTCTTCATGACCTGCCTGCATCAGTGACTGGCATCTATCAGAGGTGCGTCTATCCTGCCAGACAATCGCGTTATAGATAGGCTTGCCTGTATGCCTGTTCCATATGATTGTGGTTTCACGCTGGTTGGTTATGCCCATCGCCTTGACAGTATGGCCATGGGCGCTGGCTGTCTCAAGTGCGGTGCGCACAACATCCAGACTGGTCTGCCAAATCTCTTCAGGATCATGTTCAACCCAGCCATCATCAGGATAGATCTGCCTGAATTCTTTTTGTGCTGTACAGACTATCTGGCCATCAATATCAAATATCATGGCTCTGGTGCTGGTAGTTCCCTGATCAAGTGATAAATAGGCAGCTTTCATCTCTATGTCCTGTCATCTGGCCATAAGCATTCGCCACAGCGCAGCAAATTTGAGTGTTATTATTTATTTTTCCATCTGTTCTTCAGCATGCGGTAGACGGCAATACAGCCAATACCAAGTAGAAGATAGATAAATGGTTCAAGTTCCATCACCATGTCACCCTGTCGGTTTCACATATTGCCAGAAACAGTGGCAAAATTCGGCAAAAATAGCAAGCTGGACAATTAGTTCTGGAATTATCGCATCCAGTGTCTTCACTCTATCTGATGAACAGCGTATAAGTTTGTCTATCTATCTGGTTATTCTATCTTAAAAAGGCGAACGCTTCATGGCGAGGGCACCAAAGCAGGCTGAATATGATGTGCTTATCATCGGAGGCGGCATTAACGGATGTGGCATTGCACGCGAATTATCTGGCCGCGGCTATCAGGTATATCTTGCCGAGATGAATGATCTGGCAAGCGGCACATCGTCCTGGTCAAGCAAACTTGTGCATGGCGGATTACGCTATCTTGAACAGTATGAGTTCAAGCTGGTCAGAGAAGCACTGGCAGAGCGCAAGACATTGATGGATATGGCACCGCATCTGGTAAGGCCTGCGCGCTTTATTCTGCCGCATAACCGCCAGATGAGGCCAAAATGGCTAATCAGGCTTGGACTGTCAATTTACGATCATCTTGATTTGTTTGGCCGTACCAGACGCCATCGCACCTCAGATGATAAATCGCTTAAAGGCATTCGCACAGTTTCATTTCGAAACGACAGAACAGGCCAGCCGCTGAAATCCGAATACAGCACCGGCTTTGAATATGCTGACTGTTTTGTGGATGATACACGTCTTACAATCATAAATGCCCGCGCTGCCAGCCAGCAAGGCGCCACCATAAAACCAAGACATAAGGTTGAGTCTGTCAAACGGGTAGGTGATAGATGGCATGCCAGCATCCAGTCGGAAAAGATCAGCTGTAAGCTGGTCATCAATGCGGCTGGTCCATGGGCAGATACCGTGCTTGATAATCTGGCTGTTGCGCCTGCTGCACGAAATATCAGACTTGTTCAGGGAAGCCACATAATTGTGAATGCGCTGTTTGAACATGACCAGCCCTATATTCTGCAGCATGATGATGGCCGGATTGTATTTGCAATCCCCTATCTAGACAAATTCACCCTGCTTGGTACCACAGATACCGAATATTCAGGTGATCCGGCAAAGGCCGAAATCACCAGCGAGGAACAGGCCTATATTCTTGAGGTGGTAAACCGCTATTTCTTGCGCCAGCTAACGCAAAAAGATGTTATCGCCAGCTATTCAGGGGTCAGGCCATTATTTAATGACAGCAATGCCAGTGCTCAGAAAGTAACCAGAGATTATGTGCTGAACTGGCAGAAAGATGCTGAAAACTGGCTGAATATATTTGGCGGCAAACTGACCACCTATCGCACATTATCCTGTGAGGTAGCAGAGATGGTCACCAGCATGCTCGGCAGGACAGAGCAGGCAGGCTGGCATTCTGATGCAGTTTTGCCAGGCACACCTGAACAGACAGAATTTGCCCAATGGGAAGCAGAATTTCATCAAACATACGCCTTTCTTGATCCTGGATTACGCCGGCGGCTTTGCCAGCATTATGGCGCTGATGCCGAGCAGATTATCGGGACAGCACGCAGTCAGGCTGAGCTAGGGACAGATTTTGGCGGTGGGCTGACAGTAGCCGAAATTGAGTTTTTGCGGGAACATGAATGGGCAGAGACAGTCTCTGACATTATCTGGCGGCGCACAAAACTTGGCTATGTTCTGGATGCATCCCAGAAACAGGCAATTAGCGCCTATCTGAAGAGCAAATCATGAATTCGGGAACAGGCATATGAATAGCTATATCTATAAAATCTGTGATGCGGATATATGGCGGGCGGCTGAACAGGCTGGTATATTCACAGGTGCCGAAATTGACATAACAGATGGCTATATCCATTTTTCTACCGCTGCCCAGATTGCCAGCACGCTGGCACTGCATTTTGCCGGCAAGGATAATCTGCTGCTAATTGAAGTGGATACAGACAGGCTTGATATTCGATATGAGCCTGCCAGAGATGGCCAGCTTTTTCCCCATCTTTATGATAGTCTGGATATGGTGCATGTGCGCAATATCTGGACGCTGACGCTAGATAAGGATAATCTGCATATCCTGCCAGAGTTAGGCATATAGATAACCTTGATCATAGGAATCACAGAAGATGAACGACCCCACCCCTGAGCAGATGTCACAGATGATTGAGGCTATTTTCGGCAGGGCAGAACAGCTTCTAGCCTATCATCAGCTTGACAGACCCGCCGATAAAACGGGTTTTATAGAATTGCTCAGGCTGACCTTTGATGATGATGAAGCTGGCGCAGGCATCTTTGCCTCTATGGATGATGAATTGCTTGATATTTTGTGGCAGCTCTATCAGAAACGCCTGTTAAGCGAGCATTAATTTCTATGCTAGATATTATCAGCCCGGACGTGCTTATCTTTATATTAGCCGGTGCCCTGATGGGCGGATTTATTAACGGGCTGGCCAGTTTTGGCACAGCCCTGTTTACGCTAGGTTTCTGGCTTCAAATCATGCCACCATTACAGGCGGTAAGCATGATTCTGGTGGTCAGTATCATTACCGGCATTCAGGGATTCTGGGTAGTCAGAAAAACTGTTTTTCAATATCCAAAACGCATTTCAAGATATGTTCTGCCGTCATTTTTTGGCATCCCGCTCGGCATTTACAGCCTGTCCTATATTGATGCCGAAATATTAAAGCTGATTATCGGGCTGTTTATGATCAGCTATGGCATTTATATTTTTGTAACCAGAAAACTGCCTACACTGGCAAAGCAATATGCACTTGCAGATGGCGTGATTGGCTTTATTGGCGGGTTTCTGGGTGGCCTGGCTAGCCTGTCAGGTGCGGTGCCAAGCATCTGGCTATCGCTTCACAACTGGCCAAAGGCAGAAATCAGATCTGTTCTGCAGGTTTTTAATCTTACGGTGCTATCTATCACCTGTATCAGCCTTGCAATCGCAGGCACATATACAATGCAATCTGTGAAAATTCTGGCAATGGCGATTCCCGTATCTATCATCGGGGCGCAGATTGGCCTGTTCTGCTTCAAATTGCTGAACGACACACAATTCAGAATCACACTGATTTCACTGATGTTTATTTCAGGCTTTATGGTATTTATACTCTAAAATGGCAAATTTTTGCTAATATATCATTTTTTCTTGCGTATATTAGAGAATCAGCATAATATTATCCTGTCTGATAATGCATGTGGGAGAGATCGTGCGGCTCACCTCTTGGTTTTCTTAAGAATATAAGAGCTAGCCACGGCGCCGAAGGAGCAAATACCTCTTAATCTCTCAGGCAAAAGAACTGCATGTGATGGACAGTCTGGAGAGCGGCGAGCGCGCCCACCGAAGGGGCAGCAGGCAGAACCTGGCCTGCAAACTCTCAGGTAGAAGGACAGGCGAGGCAAACCATAAGGCGTGCATCCATGCTGTGCGATGCGCCCTTGCCACTGGTCATTTTGTATATTGAGGATTGTCATGAAACATGTAGCTATTATCGGTGCTGGCATTATTGGTGTTACAAGCGCATGGGTACTTCGCCAACAAGGTCACAAGGTTACCATTTTTGATAAAAACAGATATCCGGCGATGGAAACATCTTTTGCTAATGGCGGTCAGCTATCTGCAAGCAATGCTGAGGTATGGACAAATTTTGGCACGATTGCGAAAGGCATGAAATGGCTATTCCGCAAAGACGCCCCGCTATTGATGAACCTGTCTCCAAGCTGGCACAAATATAGCTGGCTAGGCGAATTTATGACAAATTGCACCCAGTATGAACAGAACACTATCCAGACTGCGAAAATGGCAATTGAGTCTCGTAAATATATGCAGGAATTTGCCAACTCTGCAGGCATTGAGTTTGACAGGCTGAATTGCGGTATTCTGCATGTATATAAGCAGGAAAAGGAATTTGCCCATGCCCATAAGGTAAATGACATGCTGTCAAAGGCAGGGCTGAAGCGGCGCAGATTAAGCCCTGAGGAAGTATATGACATAGAGCCGACACTTCAGGCCAAACTGATAGGTGGCTATTATACTGAAAGCGATTTTACAGGTGATATTCATAAATTCACAACCCAGCTTGCCAACAGGGCAGCAGAAGAAGGTGTGCAATTTGTAATGAATGCAGATGTGCATGATATTCATCATGATGGCGCAAAGCCGACCATATTCTGGAAAGATCTGGATGGCGAGAAATATGATGAAACCTTTGATGCGATTGTGGTATCGGCCGGCGTTGCCAGCCGGCATTTTGCCCAGCAGCTAGGCGACAGGGTGAATATCTATCCGGTAAAGGGATATTCAATTACTATCGATCTGGATGATGCAGCATCGCGCAATGCAGCCCCGCATGCCAGCATTCTGGATGATCAGGCCAAAATTGTGACCTCACGTCTTGGCGAGAACAGGTTCAGGGTAGCCGGCACAGCAGAATTTAACGGGATCAATACGGATATCCGGGCAGACAGAATTGCGCCTCTGACACGCTGGGTAGAGACATTCTTCCCCGATATATCAACAGAATATGTTGTGCCATGGGCAGGCTTGCGGCCAATGATGCCCTCTATGATGCCAAAAATTGGGGCAGGCTCAAAACCGGGTGTATTTTATAATACAGGTCATGGCCATCTGGGCTGGACATTAAGCTGTCTTTCCGCCCATATGCTTGGCGATATTGTGACCAGTAAAGATAACCAGCTAGCCTCATAAGGCTAGCTGCCCTCTTAGTCACAATGCTGAAACCGGTATATAGCGGCTAGACCTGCTATTACCGCGTCTGTGGCATCGCACAAGCTGGTAGGGATGCCAAAATGTGCGCACCCTATCTGATATAGCTGTGCTGTCTTGCCAGAGGCGATAATAATGGCAGGGGTGCCGCTCTGTCTGATGCGCGGTGCGACAGCCGATAATTCAGCCCCTATAATCAGCCCAGAGACAAAACTATATCCTGAAAGACCATTACGTCTGCCTGTCACAATCTCTGCCCGCACTGAAAATAGCTGGTTCAACAGACCCATTT
This sequence comes from Alphaproteobacteria bacterium, assembly GCA_011524805.1. Taxonomy (GTDB): domain Bacteria; phylum Pseudomonadota; class Alphaproteobacteria; order Puniceispirillales; family Puniceispirillaceae; genus WTJO01. The sequence goes on along the minus strand of WTJO01000039.1, from coordinate 4,093 downwards.
GCTTTTCTGCACCTGCCAGCCCTTCCCTGAAACTGTCCATATCCAGCTCAGCAGGCGCCTCAAGCACAGGGGCAAGCATGGAATGCGATGTTGCCAGCTCGAACATCTCGCCTGTCATGAAGGTGGCAAAGCTGTCAATCCGGCCTGCCCTTGCGTCTATCCATTTTGAATGTGTGCCGGGCAGGCAGATATATCTATCCTGTTCCGGCAGACCGGCTGTTGCGCCAAGATATAATGTTTCCTCGCCACGCATGACGTCTATCGTCCCGTCAAATCCGGCGAGAGACAGCCCCGGAATGATGCTGATGTGCCTGTCTTGATAAGAAAATCTGAAACATCCTTGTGAAAGACCGGACACATCTGCCTGTTCAGGTGCAGTGATATAAGGCACTTCATGCCATCCCTGCGCACTGCCAATCATCCCGCACATAATCACCGGCGCACCTTCTGGCAGATCAGGCCATCGCGCAACTACCCTGTCCAGCACATCCGAGAACGCACCATTGCTGACACGCTTGATACCGGCATCTTCAGCTATCTGATCTACAGGCCTGCCATCTGCGGTAAGCAGAAATGCCCGAAATGAAGATGTGCCCCAGTCTACACCGATAAAACTGGCCTTAGCGTCCATGAATTGCCCCCCTCATAATGCCGATACTGGCCAATATAATCTGGAAGTGATTATAGACTATAATTCTGTGCGTATCGCAATATTCTATGGCGTGTTTAGACAAAGTAATTTATCACATTCACCCTATCACATGTGGTAATAGTGATAGCGAACGGCATTGCGTGCAGATAGAGCTATCATTTTGAAAATTATGTTTATGCGCTTTCAGATAAACAAGACAAGTGAGGATCGGCATGTCATTCAAATCAGATATTGAAATTGCAAGAGAGGCAGTTAAAAAACCTATTCAGGAAATAGGCGCCAAACTTGGCATTCCCGAAAAAGATTTGGTGCCCTTTGGCCATGACAAGGCGAAAATCTCTGCCGACTATCTTGATAGCCTGTCTGACAGACCAGACGGCAAACTTATTCTGGTAACAGCGATTAACCCGACCCCTGCAGGTGAAGGCAAAACCACCACAACTGTCGGTCTGGGAGATGGGCTGAATGCGATTGGCAAACGCGCTGTTGTCTGTATTCGCGAGGCCAGCCTTGGCCCCTGCTTTGGCATGAAGGGCGGGGCAGCTGGTGGCGGCTATGCGCAAGTTGTGCCGATGGAAGATATGAATTTGCATTTCACAGGCGATTTTCATGCCATCACCTCAGCACATAATCTGCTATCTGCGATGATTGATAACCATATCTATTGGGGCAACGAGCTTGAGATAGATCAGAGACGTGTAAGCTGGCGCCGTGTGGTTGATATGAATGACCGCGCCCTCCGCGATATTGTAACCTCTCTTGGCGGGGTTGGTAATGGCTATCCGCGTCAGGCCGGCTTTGATATCACCGTGGCATCCGAAGTGATGGCGATTTTGTGTCTGGCAAAAAATGCAGATGATCTGCGCCAGCGACTTGGCGATATTATCGTTGCCTACCGGCGTGATAAAAGCCCTGTCTATTGCCGTGACATCAAGGCTGATGGTGCGATGACAGTCCTGTTACAACAGGCTATCCAGCCGAATCTGGTGCAGACACTTGAGAATAATCCTGCGTTTGTGCATGGCGGGCCATTTGCAAATATCGCGCATGGCTGTAATTCTGTGATAGCAACCAAAGCTGCACTAAAGCTGGGGGATTATGTTGTTACAGAAGCCGGATTCGGAGCTGATCTGGGCGCTGAAAAATTCCTGAATATCAAATGCCGCAAAGCAGACATAAGCCCAAGCGCTGTTGTGATTGTGGCTACGGTGCGGGCGATGAAAATGAATGGCGGTGTCGCCAAGGCAGACCTAGATGCCGAAAATACAGAGGCAGTGCTGGCAGGCTGTCCAAACCTAGGACGGCATATTGAAAATATGAAATCTTTTGGTGTGCCTGTGATTGTGGCGATTAATCATTTCATCAAAGATACTGACGCAGAAATCGCCGTGATTCAGGAATTTGTTGCTAATCAGGGCTCTGAAGCAATCGTGTCACGTCATTGGGAGCTTGGCTCGGAAGGCTCTGAAGAACTTGCCCGCCGTGTTGCCGAGATTGCAGATGCAGACAGTGCTAATTTTGCCCCGATCTATCCAGACGAGATGCCTCTGTTTGAGAAGATTGAAACCATTGCCAAACGTATCTATCGCGCAGATGAGGTGCTGGCAGATAAGAAAATCAGGGAACAGCTCAGATTGTGGGAACAGCAGGGCTATGGACATCTGCCTGTTTGCATGGCAAAAACCCAGTATAGCTTCAGCACAGACCCTAATCTAAGAGGGGCACCTACTGGCCATTCTGTGCCGGTACGCGAAGTAAGGCTGTCTGCTGGTGCCGGATTTATTGTTGCTATCTGTGGCGAGATAATGACGATGCCCGGTCTGCCACGCACGCCCTCTGCCGAACAGATTATGCTGAATGAAGCAGGCCAGATAGACGGACTTTTTTAAAAAAGGCTTATCGTGTTGCATATAGACAACACTGAAATTTCATCACAAGGAGCAAACATGGGTGCACAGGTGATTGACGGCAAGGCATTTGCTTCTGGCATACGCGAACAAATCGCCACACAGGTTAACCAGCTAAAGAGCGCGCATAATATCACGCCGGGGCTGGCAGTTGTACTGGTCGGAGAAGACCCTGCCTCTGAAGTATATGTACGCTCAAAAGGCAAGCAGACAGCCGAAGCAGGCATGAAATCTGTTGAACATAGGCTGGATGCAGACACAGACCAGCAGACGCTTATGGCGTTAATTGACAACCTGAATAATGATGCGTCTATTCACGGGATTCTGGTTCAGCTTCCCCTGCCTGATCATCTTGATGAAACAGCTGTTATCAATGCTATTACCCCTGAAAAAGACGTAGACGGGTTTCATATTTCCAATGTCGGTCTTCTGGGCACAGGGCAGAAATCCATGGTGCCCTGCACGCCGCTGGGATGTCTGATGATGTTGCGGGATACGCTGGGTAGCTTGAGCGGATGCCATGCGGTGGTGGTTGGCAGGAGCAATATTGTCGGCAAGCCTATGGCGCAATTGCTGCTGAATGATAACTGCACTGTCACCATGGTACACTCAAAAACCAGAAATATAGAAGATGTCGTCAAAACTGCAGATATTGTGATCGCGGCTGTGGGGCGGGCTGAGACCGTGAAGGCATCATGGATAAAACAGGGCGCCTGTATCATTGATGTCGGGATTAACCGCATCGCGTCCAAAGATGGCAAAAGCCGTATTATTGGTGATGTCGATTTTGATGCATGCCAGCAGATAGCAGGCGCGATTACGCCTGTGCCGGGCGGAGTTGGGCCAATGACAATCGCCTGTCTTCTGGCCAATACCCTGACTGCCTGCTGCCGGATTCACGGGCTGGAAGATCCTAAAGGGCTTACTGCCTAGTTCGGAGCGTAGCGGCTGTTGACTTAGCCGCATCAAAGGCCTGTCTGCGGGCGGCAATCTCATCTGCTGTCAATTTATCCGGATTTGAATAATCGTCTTTCCAGGATTCATCTTCAGACCATATCTGGGGCGAGGTAAAAGTGGTGCGCGCCTTGGTGGCTGTTTCGAACAGGCCAAGTGCATCTATCAGGCTGGCATATTGTGCCTCTGGCTTGTGCGGCAGACCGGCAGCGTTACCAAGCGGAAAATCTGAAAAATGGAACCGTGGCACGCCTGCATATTCAACAATATCTCTGGCGCATCCCATAATCACGGTCGGTGTGCCTGCCGCCTCTAGAGCCCGCATCGCAAGTGACACCGATTGATGGCAGACAGGACAGTTAGGCAGGCCGATCACCGCATCAGGTCTGTCTGTTTCAATCCATGAAACCAGCTCTGCGCAATCCTGTTCGATGGTAGTTTTCTGGCTTCTATTTGTGGGCAGACCGTAAAAATACGGAGCTATGCCGCCAATAACACCATTTTTTTCAGCACGTCTCAAGGCAGCTAGCGGGAAATAGCTATTTATATCATCTGCTCGGCTATGGGTGCGATCTATGGC
>WTJO01000263.1 GCA_011524805.1 Alphaproteobacteria bacterium | reverse complement strand
AAATGTTCCCTGTGTGCCATTGAGCGGGTATAAGGAGGAAAATCATGGCACGTATGAAGTTCCTTTGTGATGCTGAACGTTGCATTGAATGTAATGCCTGTGTCACAGCTTGTAAAAACGAGCACGAAGTTCCATGGGGTGTGAATCGCCGTCGTGTGGTAACCATTCAGGATGGTAAGCCAGGTGAGAGATCAATCTCTGTTGCCTGTATGCACTGTTCTGATGCGCCCTGCACAGCTGTATGTCCGGTAGATTGCTTCTATCAGACAGATCAGGGGGTTGTTCTTCACTCTAAAGACCTATGTATCGGATGTGGCTATTGCTTCTATGCATGTCCATTTGGTGCACCTCAGTACCCGCAGGCCGGTAATTACGGCTCACGGGGCAAGATGGACAAATGTACATTCTGTGCAGGCGGCCCTGAGGAAAATATGTCTGAAGTGGAATTCCAGAAATATGGACGCAACAGACTGGCCGAAGGCAAATTGCCTATCTGTGCCGAGATGTGTTCAACCAAAGCGCTATTGGCAGGTGACGGAGACCAGGTCTCTAACATCTTCCGCGAGCGTGTGGTAGGACGCGGCTTTGGCTCAGGTGCTTGGGGATGGGGTACAGCCTACACCAGCAAGAGCGGCTAAGCATCCATGCTTACATAGCTAGAGAAGGGGGAAGAATCGCTGACCATAGTTTGGTTTGGCACACTCTTTCCCCTTCTTTAATACGGCTTTGCTGGCAAAAACCGCTGGCCTATCTTCATACTCATATGAGGTATAGATGAAAAAATTAGTAATATTTACGCTATCTGCGTTGTTAGTCTTGGGTATGTCTGCATGCCGCAAAGAAGAACAGAATAGAATCACCCTGTATCAGAAGGGAACCTATCTAGGTAAAGCTGATACAGCACTTTCAGCTGATGCAGTACGCAACCTTGAAAATCATACCAGACAGCAAGCTGCGTGGTAGCATCAACCATTACTGCCCTGAACATTCAGGTGCATGATCCACATTGCCGAACAGGAGATGGTCCTTGTTTATGGCAATGGGTATGGGAGTAGATAAAGATGGAAGCTCATATATCAAAAAAGCCAAAATTTGGTTTTCTAATGCTGATATTGACTGTGTTAACGCTCAATATTGCATTTTCACATAGTCCGGCTATTGCCCAGACTTCTGGCGAAGTCCCGGGACAGGCACTTGGCCTTAATTCTGATGCCGATTTATGGCGGTTCATCAGAGAAGGTAACTCTGGCGATGTGTCGATGAAAAATGAACTGGCTGCCGTGATGATCCAGTCCGAAGGCGATAACTGGCGTGCGGTACGGAACGGCCCGATATCAATATATGGTGCTGCAGGCGTACTCGGCATGATATTCCTGCTTGCCATTTTCTATGGCTGGCGTGGCCGCATCAAAATTGATTCAGGCCCTTCAGGCAAAACCATTGAACGGTTCGGTTCAATTGACAGATTTGCGCACTGGCTGATGGCAGGCTCGTTCGTGATATTGGCTATCACCGGATTAAACCTGTTATATGGCAGATATATCCTGTTGCCGATTATGGGGCCTGAAGCATTCAGCCTAATAACAACAGCCGGAAAATTTGCACATAATTATCTGGCCTTTGCCTTTATGGCCGGTCTGGCTTTGTCATTCCTGTTATGGGTGCGTCACAACATCCCGTCAAAGATTGACATCGACTGGATAAAGGCAGGTGGCGGCATTTTTGTGAAAGGCGCACATCCACCAGCACGTAAATTTAACGCTGGCCAGAAGATGATTTTCTGGATTGTAATGATTGGTGGCTTCTCAGTATCGCTTAGCGGTATTGCGCTAATGTTCCCGTTCCAGACAGCCATGTTTGCCAAGACTTTTGGTCTTCTGAACGTAATTGGCTTTGATTTGCCAACGGCCCTTACAGCTCTTCAGGAACAGCAATTGAACCAGCTATGGCATGGTATTGTCTCTCTTGTTCTGATGACAATAATCCTAGCCCATATCTATATCGGTTCTGTTGGTATGGAAGGTGCACTTGATGCTATGAATTCTGGCAAGGTTGACAGAAACTGGGCGAAAGAGCACCATAATCTGTGGGTAGAAGAGGTTGATGCCGAGTCAAAATCTTCCAAAAAGCCGGCACCGGCAGAATAAACTCAAAGAGGGCATGAAAAGGCCCTCTTTTTTTCCCGATTAACATTATGGTTTTTGGCACTCATCGCAATGTCACTTCAGGTTCCGCTATGCAAATAGCCATACGATACGTATGGCCAGCATATCTCAGAGACAGGCTCTTCGGGATTATATGCTGTCTGTTTGCAGTGTGCGGGCTGACCGGGATCAGCTCTGATGTGCATGCCATAGAAGAATATACAGCCCATGGCGGGCCTGTGAAACATCTTGATTTGTCTCCAGATGGCAGGCTGATGGTCAGCGCCAGCTTTGACTATTCTGCGGTGATGTGGCGTCTGCCCGAATTTGACGAGGCGGCAACGCTTATCGGTCATGATGCGGCAGTGAATATTGCCCGGTTTTCGCCGGATGGCAGATGGCTGGTAACTGGCGGTGATGACAATCAGGTGCTGTTATGGCTAGTCGCTGATGTGCTTGCCAATCCCGAAGATGTCGAAGCGGTGAAACTGACCGCCCATAAAGGCAAAATTGTCGGGCTGAATTTTTCATCCGATAGCAAATTCCTTATCTCTTCAAGCTGGGATGGCACCGCCATGGTGTGGGATATGGCACGCGCGACCGAAGGTGAGGCTTCGCCCGTGCGGCTAGATGGGCATGAAGGGCCTGTAAATGCGGCGGCGTTCTCAGAAGATGGCAAATTTGTTTATACTGCCGGATATGATGGCCACATCCGCTATTGGCGTCTTTCAGACAAAACATTTCTGCGTTCGATCATCAGAAATGGCTGGGGTGTCAATGTGATGTATGTTGACGAAACAGACGGGCTGATAGCCTATGGCACCACAGATGGCGCGATGGTTATTCATGACCTTGGCACGGATAAAGAACTGGTGCGAATGGGCGATGAACGTGTGCCTGTATTGTCTGTAGCGATATCGCCAGATAAATCACAAATCGGGTTTGGCAATGCAAAGGGCATGGTCAAAATCATTGATATGGCCAGTATGAGCCTGTTACGTGATTTCAAGGCGGCGAACGGGCCTATATGGTCATTATTACTGATGCCTCAGGCAGGTGATATGGTGGTGGCCAGTCTGGACGATCATATCTCAAAATGGCAGATACAGGACTTTCCCCCTGAAATACTGGATAGTCCGGGGCCTGCACGCAGATTTCATCCAACTGCTGAAATCAGCAATGGCGAGCGTCAGTTTGCGCGCAAATGCTCTGTGTGCCATACGCTTGAGGCAGATGGGCGCAGACGCGCAGGGCCAACCCTGTTTGGCGTGTTTGGCCGGCGCGCTGGAAGCCTGCCTGATTATCCCTATTCACAAGCCCTGCTTGATTCAGATATTATCTGGTCAGCAGAAACAGTTGCCAGATTATTTACGGATGGCCCCGATGTTGTGACACCCGGTACAAAAATGCCCATTCAGCGTATGAAAAATAAACAGGATAGGGACGATTTGATTGCCTATCTACTCGAAGTAACTCAGGAAAATTAACGATTAAAGCCACGTAGTAATACCCACTTCAGGAGAGTGAAATGAAAATGTTTCTGATAAGTTCAGCCGTAGCGATTATTATCGGCGTTGGTGGATATTTTGTTCTTTCATCTATGGGAACAGATTCTGCCTCAGTCTATTCAAGTGCCGCCGTCCGCCTGTAAGCGAGGGCGCCCACATTTTGAATGTTTCCTACTTTGCCAGATATTCTGGCAATCTGCTGATAATGCTGGTGATATGGCTTGCAGGCGCAGCCAGCGGCTTTGCCGATCACGGGCCGCATAGCTATCAGGCTATTGCCAGTTCAGTTGTCAAAATTCTGCCTACATGGCCTGGTTATGGGCGGCCGGGATTTGGTGCGCCTGATGGCACAGCCCCTGAAGGTAGCGGGTTCTATCTTGCGCCTGATATGGTATCAGGCACGCCTAGCCGCTTCATCATAACCTCGGCGCATGTTGTTAGTGCGGCTACACGGGTGGAAATTCAGACAGCCGGACAGCGTGAAGATGCAGCTATATTGCTGGTGGACGAATTGCGGGACATTGCCATTCTTGAAGCTGTCAGCCAAGGGCCATCTGTTGCAATCAACACAGTATCGCTGCCTGCGGTAGGCAGGCATGTTTGTGCCTTGGGGAACCCTTTCGGTCTTGGTAACAGCTTTTCATGTGGGGTTGTGTCGGCAGTAAATAGGCAGGCCGGATTCCAGCAGATAGAAGATTTTATCCAGATAGATGCGGCTGTTAATCCGGGTATGTCCGGCGGGGCGCTGGTAAATGGTGATGGTGAATTGCTAGGCATGATAAATGCCATTTTTACAAAACAGGCAGATATTGATGCAGGGGTAAATTTCGCGATTTCAAACAAATTACTGCTTGAAACACTAAGTGATGACGGCTCACCTTTCTGTAGGGTAGAAAACCGTTCTGAGCTTTTGACAAATTGTCCTGTTCAGCTAAACTAGACAATCACTATGGGAATGCTGTCTAGACAGTGTGAGTATGGGACTGGCTGGTTAAATGCAAAGAAACAAGGGGTATTATGACCGAAAGCCAATTGATAGATCCCTTTGGGCGCACAGTTGACTATATACGCATGTCTGTAACAGACAGGTGCGATTTTAGATGTGTGTATTGTATGGCAGAAGAAATGACCTTTCTGCCGAAATCGGAATTGCTGACAATTGAAGAGCTGGAAGTTGTTGCCCGCCGGTTTATGGCGATGGGCACAAAAAAGATCAGGCTGACAGGGGGCGAGCCTCTGGTGCGGCGAAATATCATCCAGCTTATCCGCAATCTGGGCGCCGAGGTAAAAGCAGGTAATCTTGACGAGCTGACAATCACCACAAATGGCTCTCAGTTGTCAAAAATGGCAGATGATCTGGCTGATGCCGGCGTGAGACGGATAAATGTATCAATTGATACGCTTGATAGAGACAAGTTCAAACTGATCACGCGTTGGGGTGATCTGGACAAGGTGCTTGACGGGCTTCATGCTGCTAAACAGGCAGGCTTGCAGATAAAGCTGAATGCTGTTGCGCTCAAAGGCGTGAATGATGACGAGCTGGGCGATATGGTTAGCTGGTGCGGCGATATGGGCTATGATATGACCATTATCGAAGTGATGCCTATGGGCGATATCGGCAATGAGAACAGAATTGGGCAATATATGCCTGTATCTGTGGTGCGAAGCCGGCTGGCAAAGCGTTTTACCCTGATTGATTCTGCCCATCAGACAGCAGGCCCTGCACGCTATGTAGAGGTTCAGGATACAGGCCGGAAGCTGGGCTTTATCACGCCGATGACACATAATTTCTGTGAAAGCTGCAATCGTGTGCGTATCACCTGTACAGGCCAGCTATATATGTGTCTTGGTCAGGAAGATAATGCAGATTTGTCTCATGCCCTGCGCACTGGCGGTGAGGCTGGTCTGGATGAAGCGATTATCGAGGCGATTGGCAGAAAGCCAAAAGGGCATGATTTTGTCATCAGCCGGCGTGTTGATAATGTTGCGGTGGGCAGGCATATGAACGTCACCGGAGGGTGAGGCCATGACAGTGCATCGCCCTATCCTGTTTGGACTGGCTGGCTGGTCAGGTTCAGGCAAAACCACCATTGCAGAACAGATAATAACCCTGTTTTCACAGCAGGGGCTGTCTGTTGGCACCATCAAACATGCCCACCACGAATTTGATGCAGATGTAAAAGGCAAAGATAGCTGGCGCCACCGTCAGGCAGGGGCGGTAAATGTGATTGTATCTTCTGATATAC
>WTJO01000209.1 GCA_011524805.1 Alphaproteobacteria bacterium | reverse complement strand
ATATCGAGCTGTCTGACAAGTTCCAGAATATGGGCGCACAGATGGTTCGCGAAGTCGCTTCAAAGGCAAATGACACAGCAGGTGACGGCACAACAACCGCCACAGTGCTTGCCCAGGCGATTGCACAGGAAGGCTCAAAGGCGGTTGCGGCCGGCCTGAACCCGATGGATCTTAAGCGTGGTATCGACATGGCTGTCGAGGCTGTGGTTGGCTCGCTTGAAAGCCAGTCAAAGAAAATCACAACCTCTGACGAGGTAGCACAGGTAGGTACAATCTCTGCCAATGGTGAAGCTGAAATCGGCAAGATGATCGCAGAAGCCATGGAACGTGTCGGCAATGAAGGTGTGATTACCGTTGAAGAGGCAAAAAGCCTTGAGACAGAACTGGATGTGGTAGAAGGCATGCAGTTCGATAGAGGCTATCTGTCACCTTACTTTGTAACAGACCCTGACAAGATGCGGGCAACACTGGAAGACCCGTACATCCTGCTGCATGAAAAGAAGCTATCAAACCTTCAGGATATGCTGCCTGTGCTTGAAAAAGTTGTGCAGTCTGGCCGCCCATTGCTAATCATCGCAGAAGATATTGAAGGCGAAGCACTGGCCACCTTGGTGGTGAACCGTCTGCGTGGCGGGCTGAAGGTAGCGGCTGTAAAGGCTCCCGGTTTTGGTGACCGTCGTAAAGCCATGCTTGAAGATATCGCCATCCTGACAAATGGCTCTGTGGTATCAGAAGAAATTGGCATCAAGCTGGACAGTGTCACACTGGACATGCTGGGTACAGCCAAGCGTGTGGAAATTACCAAGGAAGAAACCACCATTGTGGACGGTCTTGGTAACCGCGAAGATATCGAAGCACGTTGTGCCCAGATTCGCGCGCAGGCAGAAGAAACCACATCTGACTATGATCGCGAAAAGCTGAATGAGCGTCTGGCAAAACTGGCTGGCGGTGTAGCCGTTATCCGCGTAGGTGGTGCCACAGAAGTTGAAGTGAAAGAGCGTAAAGATCGTGTGGATGATGCGATGCATGCTACACGTGCGGCTGTTCAGGAAGGCATTGTGCCGGGTGGCGGTTCTGCGCTGGTGAAATCAATCGCCGTGCTTGAAAAGCTGAAGCCTGAGAATAATGATCAGGAAGTGGGCATCAATATTGTCCGCCGCGCGCTTCAGGCACCTGCACGTCAGATTGCCAATAATGCCGGTGCTGATGGTGCGGTTATCGTTGGCAAGCTGATGGAAATCACAGATGCAGCAAAAGGCTATGATGCACAGTCAGACGAATTTACCGATCTGATCAAGGCTGGTGTGATTGACCCGACTAAAGTTGTGCGTTCAGCCCTGCAAAATGCAGCTTCGGTTGCCGGTCTTCTGATCACAACCGAATCAATGGTTGCTGACAAGGACGAGCCAAAGCCGGCCGCACCTGCCCCTGATATGGGCGGCATGGGTGGTATGGGCGGCATGGGCTTCTAGTCCAGCCCCTTCACGGCATATACGCCATAAATATCAAAGCCGGACAGGATATCCTGTCCGGCTTTTTTTTGCCTGACCCTGTCTAGACAATTTCAAAATGGGTGGCCTCGACCAGATCGGCCTGTGCAACCCCCGTCAAAGGTCAGATAGATGACGGAAGTATCTGTTGAATCTGTCAGAACCGCATCGCCATCAGTATTTGTGCCCCCATATAGATAATCCTCACCATCTCCGCCATATAGCACATCATCACCGGCTCCGCCCGACAGATGGTCATTGCCAATATTGCCATGCAGAATGTCATGGCCATTTTGGCCATATAAATGGTCTATGCCGTTGCCGCCATACAGCCTGTCATTTCCCCTGCCGCCATATAGATGGTCATTACCCTTGCCGCCAATTAGCCTGTCATTATAGTAATTGCCATATAGATGGTCATTACCGTCATGGCCAAACAGCCTGTCATACCCTGCATCACCGGATATTTCGTCGTCGCCATCTCCGCCAACAAGTTTGTTGGCCTTCACAGTTCCGGTCAGAATCTGGTTTTCGGCTGGGTTCGGGATATTGGCATCATTCGATATTGTGACAGAAGAGGCGGCGTCTGTGTCTGCTTCATGTGCATGGCTGTTGCGAGCTATTGCAGCCAGCCCCAAAACCGCCAGATAGCCATAAGGTGGCACAGATTTACGCTGTCTGGCCATGGGTGTGGCCATAGGTGTGACAGCTGGTATGGCACACTGGGTGCATAGTAAATATGTCATCAGACCGCTCCTTAAATATGCGTCTATTAATAGAAAATACCATAATTAACACATTTATATGTTAAATTTTTTTTGCAGACCCGTATCGGGATTAGACTGGCCAGATAAAAATGAAAAACAGGGTCAGGAATTCAGAAACAGACGTGATTTTTCAACTGCTTCTGCCAGCCCGACACGCTGAATCTCTATCTCTGGCGGGAAGGCGGCTGTCAGCCGTGTCGGCAGGCGGCTATCCAGAATCACAAATACACCCCTGTCATCTTTGCGCCTGATCAGCCTGCCAAAGGCCTGTCGCAATTTCATCCGTGTCAGTCTGTCAGTCCATTCGGTGCGGCCAATCCAGTCTGCGCGCGCCTGAAATAATTTATCCGGACGTGGCCATGGCACGCGGTCATAGATCATCATCTGGAGCGCATCGCCCGGCACATCCACCCCGTCACGCACCGCATCTGTGCCCATCAGCACCGAACGTGGATCATCTCGGAACAGCTGGAGCAGGGTTTGCAGATTCATTCTGTCCTGATGCTGGGCATAGAGCGCAATATTCTGCTGTGACAGGCTGTCTGCCAGATATGGCCAGCAGGCTTTCAGCCGCTGAATAGAGGTAAACAGGCTAAGGGCGCGGCCATCAGATGCCGAAATCAGCGCAGACATGGCAGAAGCAGTTGTTTCGGCGCGGTCACGCGCAACATCCTGAATCACGAAAATGCGCGCCTGTGCGCCATAGTCAAAGGGCGAGCTATGGCTGGACAGAATTGCCGGATGGGTAAGATGCTGTGCGCCGGTAAGCTGGATAGCTGACTGCCAGTGCTTACTTTTTTCGGTGTCTTTGGTGTCTTCTGCCTGATTATCTGGCCTGCTATCTGTCAGCGTGGCAGAGGTAATGCCAACCCCGTGCGCCGCCCCCAGCACTGCCTCTGCAAACGGGATGGTCGGGTCTAGCCAGTGCCGGAAAATGCCAACATCTCTGTCTGTGCTGTCTATTCTGCTTATCTGCATCCAGTCCACAAACCCGTCCCTGCCCATCACCGATAAATCGCCCAGAAGCTGACACCATGCCGCCACAGGTCCTGATGCGCGCCTGAGCAGGCTGCGGCTTAACCCCTCCAGCCTCTGGCGTGTCTGGGTATCCAGCGTGTCAGCTTCGTCATTCAGAATCTTCTCAATTTGTGCTGCAAGTGACATAAGCGGGCTCAGCAACCCTTCCAGCCCGTCTTTGAAGGCGCGCGCTGCTGCTATCAGCTCCTCTGGACAGGGATAGAGATCAGTCTGCAAATCATAATGGGAATGCGGATTGTCGGCGCGCGCATAGACCAGCTTGCGGATAATCACGAAAAACGCTTCTGCCGCTCCCATTGGCGCGGCTTCTGCCAGCCTTTTTGACCAGCCTGTCCATGGCAGGATACGCGCTGCCTCGCTAGCCTCTTCAAGCGCGGCTAGCGCCTCGTCATTATCGGCAACCAGCTCTTCAAGGCGGCGTTTCAGCCCCCTCGCACGGCCGGCACGGCCATCTTCTGCCCCCCGTATCCATAGCCGCAATTCAATGGTTTCAAGCGCTGTGAGAGCGACCGAAAAGGTCGAATCGGCTGCATCAAATACATGATGGCCTTCATCAAAAATATAGCGGGTTGGTACCGCCCCTTCATTACCGGCCTGCATCACCGCCTGTATCATCACCAGCGCATGATTGGCGATCACAATATCGGCCGTACGCGCGCTTCTGATAGACCGCTCAACAAAACATTTATGATAATGACTACAACCTGAATGGATACATTCGCCGCGTCTGTCTGCCAGTGCAGTGGTATATCGCCGTCCCAGAATATCGCTTAACCATGCCGGAAAGCCTGCCCCTGTCAGATCGCCATCTGAACTGGCAGATGCCCATCTTGCCATCAGTCCAAGCGCAATAGCCGATTGCGGCGCACCCGGCATCCGCCCCAGATGCTCTTCCAGATTTAACAGACAGAGATAATTTTCCCGCCCTTTTCTGATCACCACCTTGCGGTTATGTTTGCCAGTTTGCGGATAAAGCCGGGTCAGCTCGGCCGCTATCTGATGTTGCAGGGTGCGTGTATAGGTGGAAATCCAGACAGGCGCCTTATTATGCTCTGCCCACAGGCTGGCCGGTGCCAGATAGCCTAGCGTCTTGCCTGTTCCGGTGCCTGCCTCTGCCAGAATGACATGCGGGCTGGCCGCCTCATCGGGGGTGTCAAACATCGCTGTCATGGCGCTGGCATAATCAGCCTGTCCAGAACGCTGTTCTGCATGCCCGCCAAGTAGAGATGACAGCCTGTCTGCTACCTCTGTCTGCGATACCGGATAGGTGCCTGCCATCTGGCGCGGGACAGTCTCGTCTATTGGCTCCAGCAGGTTCCAGATATGGGCTGGCCTGCCATCTGGCGGGCTGTCGGGTGTGGCACGCATCATCTGTGAATGGCCAAGCGCACCCAGCACTTCTGGTGCCCATGCCCAGCCGCCACGCCGCATCATATCTGCAATCCCTGCCAGCTTTTGTGCCTGATCAGGCAATAAATCCGCCAGCTCGTCCAGCAGGCGCTGTGCCGCACGAGCGATGGTCACCGCCTTGTCTTCTGCGCTGGTCGGGGCAGGCAGATTCAGCCGCATGGCCAGCCCGTCAGGGGCAGGCAGGCAGAACTGCGCCGGCCTTACAAACCCGAACAGCTCTAGCACATCAAGCGGCTGTTTCAGCACACAGCCAAGCCGTGCCTCTGTCCATAGACGGTGACATACCAGAACAGGGCTATGCTCTATCTCAAACGTAGCGGTTTGAATATCAGCATGTCTGATCTCGCCATCCGGGCTAATCATCACGAACTGGCGGCCATCAGGAAAGATGACAGGCAGTTCAGAGAGTGGCGGCAGGATAGTCATGGCTTTGGACTGTATCGTGCCAGCCCGCACTCTGCCAGCATTAAATCGCGGCTTTTTCGTATAGCGGCTTGATGCAGATGCTTTTGCTAGGCTATAAGATGGCTAGCAACGCTAACAGATATTCAGACATAAAATTTATATAAAGAGACTGTGATGTTTACGCCTCATCTTGCAATCGCCTCTGATAGCGCAAAAGCGCTGGCCGAACAGGCAAAAGCATGGCCATTTGCCGAAGCGCGCGCGCTTGCATCGCGGCTGTCACAGATGAAAGAGGATGATCCTGACCGGCCGGTATTGTTTGAAACAGGCTATGGCCCGTCTGGTTTGCCGCATATTGGCACCTTTGGCGAGGTGGTGCGCACCTCCATGGTGCGTCAGGCATTTGAGATGCTGACAGGCAGGCCGACACGGCTGGTCTGTTTTTCAGATGATATGGACGGGTTGCGCAAGGTGCCTGACAATATCCCCAATCCAGAACTGATTGCCCCCTATCTTGACCATTCGCTGAGTGAAGTGCCTGACCCGTTTGGCACACACGCCTCATTCGCCGCGCATAATAATGCAAGGCTGCAAAATTTTTTAGATGAGTTTGGCTTTTATTATGAATTTGTCAGCGCAACAGATATGTACAGCTCTGGCGCGTTTGATACGGCGCTGATGGATATATTGCGGCGCTATGATGCGGTTAGGAATACCATCCTGCCGACCCTTGGTGAAGAGCGGCAGAAAAGCTATAGCCCGTTTCTGCCTGTCTGTCCACGCACCAGACGTGTGCTTCAGATTGCCATTACCGAGATAGATGTTGAGGCTGGCACCATCAGCTATCAAGATCCTGAAACATCCGAGCCTGTCACTGTCGGGGTGACGGGCGGACAATGTAAATTACAGTGGAAGGCAGACTGGGCGATGCGCTGGTATGCGCTGGGCGTAGATTACGAGATGGCCGGCAAGGATCTGATCGATTCTGTTACATTATCATCAAAAATCGTAAAGGTGCTGGGCGGGATGCCGCCAGCAGGCTTTTCCTATGAGCTGTTTCTAGATCAGGAAGGTCGCAAAATCTCAAAATCAAAGGGCAATGGCCTGTCGGTGGAAGAATGGCTTCGCTATGGCAGCCCTGAATCGCTGGCACTGTTCATGTATGGCCAGCCAAAACGCGCTAAGCGGCTCTATTTTGATTCTATCCCAAAGGCGGTAGATGAATATTTCAGCCATCAGCAAAAGCTGGATGAGCAGGAAGATGCGCTGAAACTTGAAAATCCGGCCTTTCATATTTCGCTGAAATCAACCACAGATGCGCAGGACATGCCTGTTAGCTTCTCTTTGTTGCTGAATCTGGCAGGGGTATGTTCTGCCGATACGACAGATGAGCTATGGGGCTATATTTCTGCCTATGCAGAGGGCGCAGACAAGCAGAGCCATCCGCATCTAGAAGCACTCGCACGCTATGCTGTGGCCTATTATCAGGACAGGGTGCGGCCGCATAAAACCTATCGCCGTGCCACCGAAGCAGAAAAACAGCGCATTACAGAATTGCGTGATAATCTGGCCGCCCTTGGAGATGATGCCAGCGCCGAAGAGGTGCAGTCTGCGGTATTTGCCGCAGGGCGCGATCATTATGAACAGCTCAGAGACTGGTTTTCCTGTCTGTACCAGACCATGCTCGGGCAGGATCAGGGCCCCCGCATGGGCAGCTTTTTCAGGCTTTATGGGCTGAAACCATCTATTGCGCTATGTGATGATGTGCTTACAGACAGGCTTGTCTGATGTTCTGGCAACTGGCTAGCGCGGCAAACAGAGCCCTGCCGGCAGAAACGGCACACAGGCTGGCCGTCAGCGCCATGAAATTCGGCTTTGTGCCCGCTGCAATGCAAGCAGATACGCAGATGCAGATAGGCTGTGCCGGTCTTGACTTTGCCAATCCGCTTGGGCTTGCCGCAGGCTTTGATAAAAATGCCGAAGCTGTGAAGGGCGCGCTGAAACTTGGCTTTGGCCATATAGAGGTGGGCACCATCACGCCGTTACCTCAGCCCGGCAATCCGCGCCCGCGGGTCTTCAGGCTGACATCAGATAACGCTGTGATTAACCGCTATGGCTTTAACTCGCAAGGTATGGAGGCGGCGGCAAGGCGGCTTGAGCGGCTTCGCGGTAGCGCACAAGCGGGAATTGTTGGTGTGAATATCGGCGCGAACAAGGCCAGCACGGACAAGTTTGACGATTATTACAAGACAGCCAGAAGACTGGCACCTGTTGCAGATTATCTGACCATCAATATCTCATCCCCAAATACAGAAGGGTTGCGCGATCTTCAGCATGATGACAGTTTGCGCCGCACAATTGCCGCCGCCACACAGGGGATGCAGGATACAGGCGTCACAGTACCTGTCTTTGTGAAGCTGGCACCTGATCTTTCCGAAAGCCAGCTTGCTGGCAGTCTTGAGATTGCGCTGTCGGCCGGTATTTCAGGCTTTATTCTGACCAATACCACAATTGACAGGCCAGACGGGCTGGTATCTGTGCATAAAGGCCAGTCTGGCGGGCTGTCCGGCGCACCACTTCATGATAAATCGCTGTTCATGCTGGCACAGGCGGCATCACATCTGGCACATATAGGCGCAACAGACATACCGCTAATCGGTGTTGGCGGGATAGGCTCTGCAGAACAGGCATATGCCCGCATGCTGGCAGGGGCGTCACTGGTGCAGATTTATACCGCACTGGCACTTCAGGGCCCGCAACTGGTGCCACGCATTCTATCTGGCCTGCGGCAGATGGCTGCCTCAGAAGGAGCATCTTTTGCAGAGCTTACTGGTCAGATCAGGCAGGGTCAGCGAGCATATCATCATGCTCTGCATGTTGCGAGAAAGCTAGCAGACTCATCATAAGGGTGTTGTCCGGGGCTAGGTCGTCGGGATGTTCAAAGTTAGCTGGTTCTTCTGCAACCATTGTTGGATATGCCTGATCTGGATTTTGTTCTGCACTATTTCTGAAATATATCAGGGTAAATAGGCGAAGTGACTTACTCAGCGAATAGGCAGTTTTCAGCCTGTTTAATTCTGTGCATAAAAACGAGAATGTGATCTTTTCTTCATCCAGAATTTTGTCAACAGATTGCCAGAAATAGGGCTCTAGCTGAACCAGGTAACGCTGTTCTCCGATTTTTACCTTTCGCTTTTTCATCTTGTTTCCTGTTTTGTGTTACTCCACATGACCGATTTGCCACCAGAGATGATGTTTTTGGCCAATCCTGTTGAATCTCCTGACAGGACTAAGGTTTAATGTACCATTATTATGGATAGGCAAGATTAGCAGGTATATTATCCTTTCGTATGGTCTGCCAGACCAACTCTGGCTTGACCTGTGGCTGTTTTTCCGTTAAAAGCCTAGCTTCCAGATAATTGATGTCGTGGCGGCAGAATGCCAGCCAGACAAAGTGAAAGGAATGAGGGCGATGTCCAGAAGATGCCAGATTACAGGTAAAGGTGTGATGACAGGAAATAATGTCAGCCACGCAAATAACAGAACACGCCGCCGTTTTCTGCCAAATCTGCAGCAAACCAGCATGAGCTCCGAGATTCTTGGCAGGTCAGTATCATTGCGTGTAAGCGTAAGTGCCCTGCGCACGGTTGAAAAACATGGCGGGCTGGACGCATTTCTGCTTCAGGCCAGAAATAGCGAGCTTGCAGATGAAGCCCGCGCATTGAAGCGTGAAATTCTGGCGGCACAATCTGCCTAATCTGCGCTAATATAGTGATGATATACAGCGCCCTTTCAATCTGGAGGGGCGCTTATTTTTTTAGCGTTTCCGCCTGCGTCTGCCAGTATGTGATTCGTCAAACAAATCTGCTAGTTCCGACATCACAGCGCCGCCAAGCTGGTCAACATCCGTAATGGTCACAGCACGCTCATAATAGCGGGTAACATCATGGCCAATACCGATTGCCAGCAATTGCACCGGCGAGCGTGTCTCAATCATCTCAATCGTATGACGAAGATGTTTTTCAAGATAATTGCCGCTATTTGACGACAGGGTTGAATCATCCACAGGCGCGCCATCCGATATCACCATCATGATGCGCCTATCCTCATTCCGGCTGATCAGCCTGTCATGTGCCCAGATAAGTGCCTCGCCATCAATATTTTCCTTCAGAATACCTTCACGCAACATTAGCCCAAGTGACTTTCTGGCGCGCCGCCAAGGCTGGTCAGCGGATTTATAGATAATGTGGCGTAAATCATTCAGCCTGCCGGGGGCTGGCGGCTTGCCTGCCAGCTGCCATGCTTCGCGTGACTGCCCGCCTTTCCACTGTTTTGTGGTAAAGCCGAGAATTTCCACCTTCACACCGCATCTCTCAAGTGTTCTGGCCAGAATATCGGCTGTGACTGCCGCAATGGTGATTGGCCGTCCGCGCATAGAGCCCGAATTATCAAGCAGAAGCGTGACAACTGTATCACGGAATTTCATATCCTGTTCCTGTTTATAGGAAAGCGGGCTAAGCGGCTGGGTGACAACCCTGTTCAGCTTGCCTGCATCCAGCAGCCCTTCTTCAAGGTCAAATTCCCATGTTCTGTTCTGGAAGGCCATCAGCCGGCGTTGAAGACGGTTTGCCAGCTTGCCAATAAGCTGATTCAGATTTTCAAGGTGCCTGTCCAGCATCAGCCTCAGCCGTTCCAGCTCTTCTGCATCACATAATTCGGAGGCATCAATAATTTCATCATAGCTGGTGGTGAAAATACGGTAGGCATCACTATCGCGTCTGGCATTCAGATCAGGGGTGGTAGGGTCACCGCCCGGTGTTTCGCCGTCGGCCAGCCCGTCCATATCTGAATCAGCTTCCATTTCAGTGCTGTCATCTGCTGACATACCAGCTGCATCACCATCCTGATCAAGGCTGGTTGTATCATCGCCTTCACTGTCATCTTCGCCGGTTGCTGACTGGGCATCATCACTTTCATTGCTGTCATCTGTGTCATCATCATTGCTGTCATCATCCTGATCATCGCCCTCATCTTCATTGTCGCTTTTATCGCCAAGTTCAGTTTTCAGGGCGCCGATAAGCTGTTTTGCCAGCTCGGCAAATTTTGGCTGGTTATCTTCTGCCTGTTTCATTTCAGACAGCAACGCCTCAGCCTTTGCATTGATAATAGGCCGCCATAAATCCATCACCATCGCAGTAGATGCAGGCGGTTTTTCGCCGGTAAGTGTCTCACGCACAATCAGACCAACCGCTTCGGCAAGCGCACTATCATCCCCTGATTCAGGTGCGCCTATACCAGCCTTGGTGTATTTCTGTTCAAGGCGGGTAGCCAGATTCTGTTTCACGCCAGCCATCTGGTTTGCACCTATCGCCTCTACCCGTGCCTGCTCTGCGGCATCAAAAATCGCCTTGGCCATAGGGGCTGAGGGGGCTTTTTGCTGATGTGTTCTAGTATTATGATGGGCGAGCCATAGCCCTGCAGAATCAGATGCACCACGGCTATCTTCACGTGTCTTTGCCGCCGCTTCACGTGGCAGGGCAGGCAGTCTTATTTCTGTCTTGCCAATATGGGTATCCTGACCGGCATAACGCACCTGTGCGTCGATACCGCCGGCAATAGCCCGCAGGCTGGCCGCGTTGGCTTTCTGAAAATCAGACGGATCCTGCTTTGATGACATATGCTAGGACGCTTTTTGTGATAATTGTGAGGCTTCCGGCAAATCAATGCCAAAGATACGCTGGTAATATTCAGCCAGTATAGGACGTTCAATTTCATCACATTTATTCAGAAAGCTCAGTCTGAAAGCAAGTGTGATATCTTTGAAAATCTGCGCATTTTCTGCCCAGGTAAGCACCGTTCTTGGCGACATTACAGTCGACAGATCGCCAGCCATAAATCCTTTTCTGGTCATATCTGCCATCCGCACCATCTGGTCTATCTGCTTGCTGCCTTCAGCATTCTGATAGGATTTCTGCTTTGAGAGGATGATATTCACCTCATCTTCTATCGGCAGATAATTCAGCGTGGTAACGATTGACCATCTGTCCATCTGACCCTGATTAATCTGCTGGGTGCCATGATACAGGCCTGTTGTATCGCCAAGCCCTACGGTATTTGCGGTAGCAAACAGTCTGAAATGGGGGTTGGGCGTAATCACCTTATTTGTGTCCAGCAACGTCAGTTTGCCATCCACCTCAAGTACACGCTGGATCACAAACATCACATCTGCGCGGCCAGCATCATATTCATCAAACACCAGCGCTACGGGGTTCTGTAGTGCCCAAGGCAACATGCCTTCTTTGAATTCGGTAACCTGTTTGCCATCTTTCAACACGATGGAATCCTTGCCTATCAGATCAATTCTGCTGACATGGCTGTCGAGGTTAATCCGCATGCAGGGCCAGTTTAGACGGGCAGCTATCTGTTCAATATGGGTCGATTTGCCTGTGCCGTGATAGCCCTGAACCATCACACGTCTGTTAAAGCCAAAGCCTGCCAAAATCGCAAGGCTGGTATCCTTGTCAAACTGGTAGTCTGGGTCAATGGCCGGCACATATTCAGAAGGTTCTGAAAAAGCCGCTATTTTCATATCGACGTCGATCCCAAGCGCGTCCCGAACATTTACTTCTATATCCGGAGCAGACAGCTGATGCGCTGGCTGGGCATTGGACGGTAGTGCTGACATGAACTTTCTCCGATGTAGTCAAATATTGCTAGCTTATACCTGCTGGCAGAGACACAAAAGACAGTATTTGCTGTGCTATGCCGCAGGGCTGTTTAGGTCTAATACTTTTTTACGCAAAACGGAATAGGCAAGATTGATTTCTTTAAGCAATTCTTCTGCTTTACTGTCGCCCTGATTATGATCGGGGTGATATTTTTTTGCCAGCGCATTGTAACGCTTCTTCAACTCCTGCATATCAGAGCTGGGTGGCAGGTCAAATAATGCCCACGCTTTTGCTTCTTCGGGGTCTAGCTGGGGCTGGCCATCTTTGCTGGATGCGGGGTCTGAATCATCAAAAAACCCGAACCTGTCATCAAACTGATAGCCTGATTTCTGGCCGGGCCCTGTCCCGAATTTCCATGTAGGGCGTTCCCAGGTGGTCGCGCGCCGTATTTCCTGCTCCAGCTCCTCACCTTCAATGCCGTCATAATAGTTCCAGCTCTGGTTAAAGCATCTGATATGTTCAAGACAGAATTTGATATAATTGCGCAAGTCCTGTTTGTTGCGTGGCGCCGGATATTCTGCATGCGCCTCGCATCCGGCCGCCATGCATAAGGCATTGCCGTCTGGATCATGGCGCTGGGTACCGCCACGGATAGAAAAATCATCTTGTATTTTGCGTCTTGCAGCCATATCTCTACATTATTAACCTGTGTGGGCCGTGGCAAGCCTGTCATATACTCTGTATAATACCATGCATAACCCTTTATTATAAGGTAGCACGCTGATGATAAGAGACCAGATAGAAGAACGGCTAATGGCACGTTTTTCACCCAACAGGCTGGTGGTTGACGATGTAAGCTGGCAACATGCCGGCCATGCAGGTGCGCCTGAGGGCGGGGAAAGCCATTTTGAGGTTGTAATCTCTGCTTCTGCGTTTGGTGGGCAGGGGCGGATAGCCGCCCACAGGGCTGTCCATGCCGAATTGGCAGATTTGCTGGCAGGCCCTGTGCATGCCCTGCAGATAACATTATCTGCCGACTAGATTTTTTCTGTTACCATATTGTGGTCTTATCTATTCTGCTTCTGCTTATTCTGCATAGGCAACACAGCTATTTGCCAGAGACGGCATATTATGGGCTGGGCCTTCTTTTGGTGCTATGCCTGCTTCTGCCTGCTCTCGTTTGCGGCGGGCAATCTCGCCATATAGAGTCTGGAAGGCAGTGGTCGCCATAGGCCCCAGCAATTCTGTGATATGGGTACAGCCATGCGCGCCGCCAATGGCTGTTTTCACCTTATGTTTCCAGCCTGCGCCTATTTTCAGGCCAATCAGGCCAGTGATATTTTCTGCCCCTTTCGGGCAGATGGCATAAGGTCCATGCAGGGTTACTGCCGCCGCATCGACAATTTCGAGCGATTCATTAATGGTGATCCTGACCTGCATATGATGCACAGGTGTGCCCTGTCTGATGGTGCCATGGGTTGATGACGGGAAATCATAGCTTTTTGTATCAATCAGCTCGCCTTCTATATCCAGTAGCCCGTCTTCTCTGGCAAAACCCTGACAATGAATTTGCCTGTCATGGCTATGGCGACGTGCAGCGGGTTCTGGCAGACCTGAAAAAGGTTTCATTTTATTGTCCTATTCTCTGATAGCGTGGCTATGGCTAGCTGATTTATGTACGGGTGCCAGCCGAGCCATTCTGTTTCCAGATACGCAATGAGGTTATCTGGTTATGGTTCCGTTTTCTGATTCGAAAGCCCATCTTATGGAAAATAAATTCCTGTCCGACACGCGGAATATTCCGGCTTTCATATAAGACCAGCCCTGCAATGGTAGATGCCTGATCATCTGGCAGTTCCAGATCAAGCGCCCTGTTTATATCTCTGATGGTCACCGTGCCATCGACAATATAGCTTCCATCTGGCTGAGGGGTTAGCCCGGGCAGGTCAGTATCATGTTCATCATCAATATCGCCGACAATTTCTTCTAGGATATCTTCTAGCGTGACAATACCGCGCAAATCGCCATATTCATCAACCACCACCGCAAAATGCTCCCGCCGGCTCCGGAAGGCCTGAAGCTGGGAAAATAGCTGGGTGGTTTCAGGCACGAAATAGGGTTCTGTTGCAATCTGGGCAATATCAATATCTAGCGCATCCTTATCTGTCTGGGCATGAAGCTGGCGTAGCAAATCCTTAACATGCACAATTCCGACAATATTTTCAGGGCTTTCCGAATATAGCGGGTGGCGCGTATGTGGCGAGTTCAGAATAAAGCTGAGAATATCTTCTGGTCTGTCTTCGATATTAAGCGAGGTAACCGCGGCGCGATGTGTCATAATCTCTTCTACCGTAATATCACCCAGATCAAGCACAGATGACAGCATCGCACCTGTTTCGCGCCCTTCTTCATCTGCGGTATCTTCGGCATGTAGCCTGATCAGCCCCCTCAGCTCGTCTTCTCTGTCTGTGGTGGTGGTGCTTCTGCCCAGAATACTGACCACAATCAGCCTGATAGCGGCGGTGATAGGGGTTAATAGCCAGACCAGCACCCGCACAGGATAGGCAATCCGAAGGGCAAATTCATCTGCGTGATTAATGGCATAGCTTTTGGGCAGCACCTCGGCAAATAATACCAGCAATACTGTCATGAACAGGGTCGCTACAGCCACTCCGCTTTCGCCTGTTAGCGAAATAGCCGCAGATGTGGCAATCGAAGATGCCAGCACATTTACAGCGTTATTGCCAACCAGAATAGCCCCGATTAGCCGTTCTCTGTTTTTGCGCAGTTTCTCGACTATCTGGGCACGTTTGCGGCCTTTGCGTGCAAGCTGGCGCATGCGCGCATCAGATGCGGCCGTCAGGGCTGTCTCTGCGCTTGAGAAAAAGGCAGACAGACATATCAGCAATATAATGACACAGATAATGATGCCAGCAGATAGTAAATCCATCATAATTGCTCTAGATAGTGTCTGATATCGGCTTCTGCAATATTTCGTGCAACAAAGGCCTCTCCGATCTGGTGGGCAAGGATAAAAGTAAGCGAACCAGACTGTACCTTTTTATCTTTATACATATGAGAGATAAGCCTGTCAGGTGATGCCCAGCCGGCAGGCATATCATGCACCGAACTTAACAGTCCAGCTGTGCGAAGATGGGCAATGATGCGCCCTGTATCCTGACCAGAGGCAAACCCAAGCTGTTCTGAAAATTCAAATGCACATCTGAGCCCCACTGCCACTGCCTCGCCATGCAGTAATCTGCCATCATATCCTGCCTCTGCCTCAAAAGCATGGGCAAAGGTATGGCCAAGATTGAGCAGGGCGCGTCTGCCCTGTTCTTTTTCATCTTCTGCCACAATATCTGCCTTTGCCTGACATGATCTGCCAACTGCCTCTGCCAGAATATCCGGTGTGCCTGATAATAGCGCAGTGCCATTAGCCTCAAGCCATTCAAAAAAATCAGCATCACCCAGCAGCCCATATTTGACGATTTCGGCATAGCCTGCGCGTAATTCGCGTTCTGGCAGGCTAGCCAGCAGATCAATATCAGCCAGTACCAGCGAAGGCTGATGAAAAGCACCAACCAGATTTTTACCATGGGCTGAATTAATGCCTGTCTTGCCGCCAACCGAGCTATCTACCTGTGCAAGCAGGCTGGTCGGTATCTGGATAAATCTAATGCCGCGTAACAGGCTGGCCGCCACAAAACCTGCCAGATCGCCGACAACCCCGCCGCCCAGAGCAACCAGAACTGCCTGTCTGTCAATGCCAAGTCCCAGAATATCTTCAATCAGATTGTGATAGCTGGAAAAAGATTTGCTGGCTTCACCTGCGGGCACAATCAGGCTGTGGACTGATGCGGCCATGGGGGAGAATAGCTGTTCTGTCTTTGCCAAATGCAACGGGGCAACATGGCTATCTGTGATAATCACCACTTTGCGGTCTGTAGCAATCGGCGCAACAAGACTTTGTGCCGTGCCAAGCACATCGCTATCAATATGAATATCATAGCTATTGGTGCCAAGCCCGACAGCTATCACATGCCCCTGTGTTGTGGGGGTCATGACGGGTCTCCGGCGGCGTTTATAATTTGAGCGTCTATCAGCGCAGTCACCACAGTTTCCAGTGCCTTGTTATGCGAAACAAGCCCTGTTCGGACAGAAATATCTGCATTAGCATAATCTGCCCGACGTTCTGATGCAAGCTGGCTGAGAATAGTAAGCGGATCACCCGAGGCCAGCAGGGGACGCGAATCTGTATTGCCAATTCTGGCCAGTAATATTTCAGGGTCTGCATCCAGCCACAGGCTGGTAGCATGTGATTTGACTGCCGCCTGAATGGCTGGCTGGCAAAATGCGCCGCCGCCTGTGGCAATGATCAGATTTGGGGTGGTAACCAGCTCTGTGATCACCCGAAGTTCCAGCTCTCTGAATTTGGCTTCGCCGCCAATGTCAAAAATGTCCTTTATGCTCAGCCCTGCCTGCTGTTCAATTACTGAATCGCTATCCACAAAATCAACTGACAGTAATGTGGCCAGCCTGTTACCAAGGGCAGTCTTACCTGATCCCATCATGCCGACAAGCACAATTGGCCGTGATGAGGCAATCTGGTAGATGCCGCGGCGAAGAGATAAAGATGAGGTCATATGTCTGGTCATGGTGAAAATTAATTGGCTATTCAGGTGGGTGGTATCAGGGGTATTTCTAGCTGACAGATTAAGCAGAATTTGCCATGAAAATAAAGGGCTGATCGTCACCCTAGATATAATGCACAAGCCCCCAAACCCAAAACCATATTATCACAGCATGATGATGATAACATAGAATATTGCTGACCCTTCGCCCTAAATCAGCCATATTCTGTCACTATGACAAAAAATATGGTATCGATAAGCTAGTGCGTAAAGGTTAGGCTTATAAAGAGTAAACTTATATATCTGGCTCGCTGCACAGGCGAGCAAAACTGGTAAGGGGATGGATATGAGACATTCTGTTGTGGTTGGTATGGTATTTTTCGCAATTATCGGAATTGGTATCGTATTTCTATCTAACTGGCACATTCCGGCGCCATCTGTCGAGATATCAAAAACACTGCCTGATAGCAGATTTGCAAACTAGCCGGTTGGTGATGACAGATAATATAGGCGCGGAAAATAGGTTCAAACAGATGGTATCAAGATGAGATTTAGCAGACAGCTATTGGCTATTTTTACAGGCACATCGCTGCTTGCCAGCGGAATAGGCTTTGCACAAACAAATTCTGGTCAGGATCCGCGTGCCGCCACCAGCCTGACTATTCTGGCGCCGGCCACCCCTGCCGCCGACACAACTGTCACCACAGGTTCCCAGTTAGATAAACAACCAGATAAACAGTCAGATGGGCAGGCAAATTCTGAAGATGAGCTTGGCGATCTGATTTCCCTGATAGATAATAAAGACGAGACAGATGCCGCTGATACAGATACGTCAGTATCTGCATCCGGTCTGGCACAGATGGATGCTGACGGGGCAATAGAGTCAGAAGATAAGCCTGCTACGCTGGTGTCTGACGGTCAGGCGTCTGAAGATAATGCTACCAGCCAGCCACTTAACAGGATTGGGCGAAACCGCGTCTCGCAGGTAGGGCTGGCGACAATTGGGCTGTCTGCGCTGGCAGATCAGCCCGCCATTATCAATTCCATGCTATGGTCACAGACCGAGATGCAGGATGTGGTGTTTCTGATTGAGCAGGCACCTGTTATCAGCGCATCCGGAACCTTGCGCAGCCTGCTTCATGCGGTGATCACCCAGCCAGCCCTGCCACCAGAAGGTGACGAGGCGCTGATTGAAACGCTGGTATCTGCCAAGCTGGACTGGCTGGCAGGGTCAGGCCAGTCTGATCGCCTGTCCGAATTTACACGCCTGTTGCCTGATGATGACAGATGGGCAGAATGGCGCCAGTGGCAGGTAGATTATGATTTAATCAGGCGGGCTGATGATACTGCCTGTGCCGAGGCGAAAACAAATGCCCAGCAATCGCTGGATTCGTTCTGGCAAAAGGCAAATATCGTCTGTCTTATTCTGGTTGGCGAGCAGATGCAGGCCGCATTTGCAGCAGATATTTTATCTGACATGCTCAGCACAAATGCAGAAGATGATGATAATTTTTTCATGCTGACAAATCTTCTGCTTGGCAAGCGTGATGCTGTGTCGCTTGATCTGGATAATCTAAGCTTTTTGCATCTGGTGCTGATGGATGCCGCCCATGAGCAAATCTCGCTTGATGCCTTTGAAACCCTGCCTGCCTCGATGATACAGGCCAGCACCTCATTCCGTTATCTCTCGCCTGATGCCGCGCTGAAAACCAGCTATGACAGCTATATCAGAGGTCTGATACCTGCCCAGCAGGTGCAGACATTATGGCGGGCACAGGGCGCGCAGAACCAGCCTGCCGAGGCGGCGCTTGCCGAAATAGATGCCCAGCGCATTGCCGATAATGGCCTTTTGTCACTAGATGGTCTGCCAAGTGCCTATCTCTGGATAGCGTTATCAGAGCGTCAGGCCGCGGATACAGATTTGCTAATCATGCAGTCTTTTGCCACAGAATTAGCGTCACGCCGTGCTTATGGCATGCTGCCATTTTATGCCAGCCTTGTATCTGGCAGAATGGCAGGCACAGACAGCATATCCGAGGAAATAGCCAGCAGGTTTGAAATGATACGCGCGCTTTACAACCCGCAAGATGACGGGCTGACAGATAATGCTGCGCTATCTGCACAGAGACTGCTGATGGCTTCGCTTGATGATACAATAGCTCTGCAGGATATCACGCAGGCAGATGCCGCTTCAATAATGCCTATTTTGCAGGCAAAAGGTGTTGCGCTGGATGCTGAAAACTGGATGACGCTAACGCAAAAGAGCGCAGATATGCAAACAGGGCTTGGGCTTCGCTACCGGATGCTTAGCCTTTCGGGCAAACAGGCGCTTGATATGGCAAGCCAGAACGGTCAGGTTGGCAAAACAATCTTACTGGCAAACTATCTGATAGGCGATGCAGATCTGGGCTGGATAGCGCCTGCTGATATTGCGCATATTGCAGGCGCATTAAAGCAGATAGGGCTGTATGACGAGGCAGACAGTCTGGCAAATGAGGCACTGAAAGCACATTTGCTACGTCTGCATTTTACAGATGCTGGCCGTTAGCTCCTATTTCTCTCACGTCGGAAGGTGGGTATGTCACAACAGGCGGTGATAGAACAGTTCATCATCACATTATCTGCTGAACAGGGCGCGGCATCCCATACGCTTGAGGCCTATCGTTCTGATCTGGCGCTGATCTCAGATGCTCTGCCTGCCGGTGCCCGTCTTGAGACAGTTTCGGCAGATCATATCTCGGCAATTCTGGGGCTCTGGCATAAACAGGGTCGCGCACCATCAACCATTGCCAGACGGTTATCGGCGTTGCGTCATTTTATGAACTGGCAAATTGCAGAAGGGCTGCGGGCAGATAATCCGTGCCTGCATATCGACACCCCCAAACAGGCAAAGCAATTGCCGAAAAGCCTGAGCGAAGATGAGGTGGCACGGCTGATTGCCGCCTGTAGCCAGCTAGACGGGGCTGATGGGCTGAGAATGGCGGCCGGGCTGGAATTGCTCTATGCGGCAGGCCTTAGAATATCAGAGCTTCTGGAAATCAAAACAAGCGCTATCAAAACAGATAGCCAGATGCTTCTGATAACTGGTAAGGGTGGCAAAGAGCGGCTGGTACCTCTTACCAGAATTGCCATTGATACAGCCTTGCGCTGGTGCGAGATGAGAGATGATGGCGCTATCATCACAGAGCATGACCAGCTGATGGGCGACAGGAACGGGCAGATGAGCAGACAGAAATTCAGCCAGCTATTAAAACAGCTTGCACATATAGCCTCAATTGACCCTGCCAAGGTTAGCCCGCATAAATTGCGACATTCCTTTGCCACCCATATGCTGAACAGAGGCGCAGACCTCAGAAGCCTGCAAATCCTGCTTGGCCATGCCGATATATCAACTACCCAGATATATACCCATACCCGTCCCGAACGTCTTGCCGGGCTGGTAAATCATGCCCATCCACTTGCAGATATACACAAAAAAGACTAATATTTACACAAGAGCCATACCCCGTGGGAGCCTAGTTCAATGAGCCATTTTCTGGATTTTGAGAAGCCTGTAGCAGCGTTAGAAGGCAAGATCGAGGAATTACGTCATCTGGGCGGTGACACAGGGGTTAATATTGCCGAAGAAATTGGCAAACTCCAACTGCGTATCGATAAAGAGCTTGAAACTACCTATGCAAAATTAGGTGCATGGGAGAAAGTGCAGGTCGCACGCCATCCTGAGCGGCCAAAGCTGTTACAGATTATCGATCACATATTTGATGAATTTATCGAGCTGTCAGGTGATAGGGCCTATGCAGAAGATTTTGCCATTATTGGCGGTATGGCGCGGCTTAATGGTAGGCCTGTAATGGTGATGGGTACCGAAAAAGGTAGTACCACCGAACAGCGGATTAAGCGGAATTTCGGCATGGTGCGCCCCGAAGGCTATCGCAAGGCTATCAGGCTGATGGAAATGGCCAGCAGGTTTGATCTGCCTGTGCTTAGTTTTGTTGATACTGCGGGCGCTTATCCTGGCCGTGGGGCAGAAGAACGTGGACAGGCAGAGGCGATTGCCCAGTCTATTCATGCCTGCCTGAATGTATCTACGCCATTCATTTCCACCATTGTTGGCGAAGGCGGTTCTGGCGGGGCGATAGCACTTGCCACAGGTAACCGTGTGCTGATGTTCGAACATGCGGTTTATTCTGTCATTTCACCTGAAGGCTGTGCCTCTATTTTATGGCGGTCTGCTGACAAGGCGCAAACAGCTGCCGAAGCCTTGCGACTAACCGCAGATGATATGCTGGCACTTGGGGTGATTGACGATATTGTAAAAGAACCGCTTGGCGGGGCGCATCGCAATATTGATGCTGCACTGGACGCATTATCAGCCAGTATTGCAGCTCAGCTTGCCGCGCTTAACGGCATGTCTGGTGATAAATTGATATCAGACAGGGCAGATAAATATATCAAGATTGGCGATCTCTCGCTGACCTCCTGATTTCTTTTGCATGTTGAAACAGCTTTCCTGTCTAGCCAAGCTGGTGATTGGACAGGCTGGGGATTGCCGCGCGTGCTTTATCTATATCGTCAAAATCTAGATCGGCCATCAAGACCGCTTCTTCCTGCTGGCCGGCATCTGCTATCACCTCGCCCCATGGCGCGATGACAAGCCCATGCCCAAAGGTGCGTCTACCATCTGCGTG
The DNA here is from genome assembly GCA_011524805.1 of Alphaproteobacteria bacterium. GTDB lineage: Bacteria > Pseudomonadota > Alphaproteobacteria > Puniceispirillales > Puniceispirillaceae > WTJO01. The sequence goes on along the minus strand of WTJO01000209.1, from coordinate 1,147 downwards.
GGTACCAATTTGCGCTGCGGCAAGCACAAAACAGCCTGTCTCAATCGCGCGTGCCCGCAATAATATATGCCAGTGCGCCCTGCCAGTGACTTCGGTAAAGGCGGCAGGCACCAGCAATATCTGTGCGCCTTTGCGTGCCAGCTGCCTGTACAGATGTGGGAAGCGCACATCATAGCAGATACTCAGCCCGAAATGCCCTATCGGGGTGTTACAGCTTACAATCTGCCTGCCGGCCTCAAAACTGTCTGCCTCGCGATATTCCTTGCCATCTCCCACAGAGGCGGTGAACATATGAATTTTGTCATACTGGCTGATAATTTCGCCTTTCGGAGATATCAGATAGCCTCTATTGGCGCATTTTTCGCTGCCCTTATCCCGCATCATCAATGAGCCGATATGAAGATAGATGCCTGTGTCTCTGGCAAGGGCTATGAGGCTGGACAGGCTGGGGCTATTATCGGGGTCTTCTGCCTGCTCAAACAGCGCGGTGCGGCTTTCTGCGAGAAAGCTGGCACATTCTGGCAGGCTTGCAAGCTGGGCACCGTCTGCGGCGGCCTGTCTGACCAGCCTGTCTATCACAGGCAGAGTATCTTCAGCTCTGCCAGATGCACAATATTGCAGAATTGCGGCACGTAGCCCCATCTATCTCAGCCTTCCAATAGCGTATCAAGCGTGCCTGCGCGCTCAAGCGCCATTAATTCGTCACATCCGCCAATATGATTATCATTAATGAAAATCTGCGGGACTGTATGCCGTCCGTCAGACCGTGCCATCATCTGCTCGCGTCCCGCCCTGTCGGCAGTTACATCAATTTCGGTAAAATTCTGCTGTTTGGATTTCAGCAACCGTTTCGCCGCATGACAATATGGGCACAGCATTGTGGTGTAAATTTCAATACGGGACATGCGCATCTTCTTTTTTGTTACAATCAATCACCTGTTTTATTATCTAGTGAACCTGCTGGCAGATTGCAATGGCCAGAGGCGGGCTGTTACAAATCTGCAACGGGATTTATTGCATGGCGGTCATAATACTCTGGCAAAGACAAGGGCTGAGATAGTATTCTTATGCCCTGAAGAGATGAATGTATCTGCACAGCTTTGCAAGGTTGCCCCTGTTGTCATTACATCATCTATCAGCATTATTG